>DATMEC010000332.1:0-3606 GCA_035557125.1 Steroidobacteraceae bacterium | reverse complement strand
GCGACCTGCGACGGGTTCTTCTACCGCGACCACGAGGTCGCGGTCGTCGGCGGCGGCAACACCGCCGTGGAAGAAGCGATCTACCTCACGAACATCGCGAAGCACGTGACGCTCGTTCACCGGCGCGACAAGCTGCGGGCGGAAGCCATCCTGCAGGATCGCCTGCGCGGGCTGGCAGACCAGGGCAAGGTATCCCTGCTCTGGGACCATGCGGTCGACGAAGTGCTCGGCAACGCCCAGGGCGTCACGGGCGTGCGCCTCGAGTCCACCCGCAACGGCGCCAAGCGCGAGCTGGACGTCACCGGGCTCTTCATCGCGATCGGCCACACGCCGAACACGGAATTGTTCCAGGGCCAGCTCGACATGAAGGACGGCTACATCATCGTAAAGTCCGGGCTCGCCGGCGATGCCACAGCGACGAGCGTGGCGGGCGTATTCGCGGCAGGCGACGTCGCGGACCACGTCTATCGCCAGGCGGTCACATCGGCGGGCACCGGGTGCATGGCGGCGCTCGACGCCGACCGTTACCTGGAGCGCCTCGCCACCGGCTGAGTGGACGTGGACACGCGCATCATCCGCTCGCTCACGGAGGTCGACGCGGCGGAATGGAATGCGCTGCCGGGCGCCGAGGCGCCGTTCCTCCGCCACGAGTTCCTGCTCGCACTCGAGACGAGCGGTTGCGCCACGCCGGACACGGGGTGGGATGCGCGGCACATCCTCGTGCGGGAGCCGGGCGGCGCGCTGGCCGGTGCGCTCCCGCTGTACCTGAAGTCGCATTCCTGGGGCGAGTTCGTGTTCGACTTTGCATGGGCGGAGGCGTATCAACGCGCGGGCCTGCGCTATTACCCGCGCCTCGTCTCGGCCGTGCCCTTCACGCCCGCCACCGGCCCGCGGCTGCTCGCCGCCGGCGATGGGCCGCGCGCGGCCCTGGTCGCGGCGGCGCGCGCGCTCGCAGGGTCGCTCGGCGTTTCCTCGCTGCACGTGCTGTTTCCGCAGCCGGACGACCGGGACACGCTCGAAGCACACGGGTTGATGCCGCGCCTCGACTGCCAGTTTCACTGGTGCAACGACGGCTACGGCACGTTCGATGATTTCCTGGCGGGCTTTACCGCGGAGAAGCGCAAGAAACTGAGGCGCGAACGGCGGCGCGTGCGCGAATCGGGCATCGACTGCCGGACGCTGACGGGCGCAGACCTCGACGACCGCCTGGTCGACGCGATCCACGGGCTGCACGCGACCACGTTTGCGCGCCATGGCCACGCGCCCTACCTCAATCGCGCATTTTTCGCGGAGCTGGCGCGCGTCATGCCCGGGAACCTCGTGGTCGAACTCGCGTCCCTGGGCGGTGAACCCGTCGCCTGCGCGATCATGCTGCGCGGCGCGGACACCCTGTACGGCCGCTACTGGGGTGCGAGCGACGACTTCCACAGCCTGCATTTCGAGCTCTGCTACTACCGCGGTATCGACTACTGCATTCGCGAGGGGCTCGCCCGCTTCGAGCCCGGCACCCAGGGCGAGCACAAGCTCCTGCGCGGTTTCCTGCCGACAGCGGTGTGGTCCCTGCACGAGATCGTGGACCCGCGCTTTGCCGCCGCGATCGGCGAATGGCTCGCGCGGGAGCGGGACGGCAGGCTCGAATGGCTGCGGGCGGCCGCGACCCACCTGCCCTTCCGGCGGGCCGACATCCCGGCTAGGCTCGACGCTGATGTCCGGTATCGCCTGGCTCCAGAAGACTGACCCGCCGTCGTCCCTCCCGCCGACGTCGCGCGCGCTCACGGAGCCGAACGGGCTCCTGGCGGTGGGCGGCGCACTGACGCCGGAATGGTTGATCCACGCCTACCGTCATGGCGTATTTCCCTGGTTCTCGGCCGAGCAGCCCATCCTGTGGTGGGCGCCCGACCCTCGCGCCGTGCTGATGCCGGAGGAGTTCCGGATCTCGCGCAGCCTCGCGCGCTCGATCGGCAAGCGTGGCTACGAGACCCGCATCAACACGGCGTTCACCGCCGTCATCGAAGCCTGCGCCGGCCCGCGACGGGGCACGCCCGGCACCTGGATCACCCGCGACATGCACAAGGCTTACGTGCTCCTGCATCGCCGCGGGCTCGCACATTCCTTCGAGACCTGGAATGAGGGACGCCTGGTCGGCGGGCTCTATGGCGTAGGACTCGGGCGCGCGTTCTTCGGCGAGTCCATGTTCACGCGGGAGACGGACGCCTCGAAGGTCGCCCTCGCGCGCCTCGTCTCGGATTGCCGGGCCCGGAACGTGCCCCTGATCGACTGCCAGATGCCGAGCCCGCACCTCGCGAGCCTTGGCAGCCGCAATATCCCGCGCTGGGATTTCGAGGCGCGACTCGCCGGGCTCATCGACTCCCGCGCGCCCGTGTGGCGGGAAGGCCACATTTAATTGCGCATGCGGGGCCGCTGCGGCACAATCCGCGCGGTTTCCGCTACAGCACCGGGACGTGATGGCAAAGGAAGAAGCAATCCAGATGGAAGGCGAGGTCGTCGAGACCCTGCCCAACACGACGTTCCGCGTGCGCCTGCAGAACGACCACGTCGTCACTGCACACATCTCCGGAAAGATGCGCAAGCACTACATCCGGATCCTCACCGGCGACACGGTGACGGTTGAGCTCACACCCTACGACCTTACCAAGGGCCGCATCATCTACCGCGCGCGGTAGAACGAAGGGGACGCGCCCCTTCGATCTATTCCTGCCCGAGCAGCTCGGGTGACTTCGCCGGAAGGATGTCGAGCGCGAGGCTGTCGCCGCCGGGCGCCAGCTTGACCAGCACGTGGCCGCCGCCCGCGAGCTTCCCGAACAACAGCTCCTCCGCCAGCGGGCGCTTGACGTGCTCCTGCAGCACCCGCGCCATCGGGCGGGCGCCCATCTTCGGGTCATAGCCGCGCACCGCGATCCAGCGGCGCGCCTCGTCGTCGATCGACAAGGTCACGGCCTTCTGCTCGAGCTGCGCCTCGATCTCGATGACCAGCTTGTCCACCACGCGCTCGATGGTCGGCGCGTCGAGGGGCGCGAACTGGATGATCGCGTCGATGCGATTGCGGAATTCCGGGGAGAAGATGCGGCGCACCGCCTCCATGCCGTCGCTCGCGTGGTCCTGCGGCGTGAACCCGATGCTCGCGCGGCCCATCTCGGCGGCGCCGGCATTGGTCGTCATCACGATGATCACGTGGCGGAAGTCGGCCTTGCGGCCGTTGTTGTCGGTGAGCGTACCGTGGTCCATGACCTGCAACAGCAGGTTGAACACGTCCGGATGGGCCTTCTCGATCTCGTCGAGCAGCAACACGCAGTGCGGCTGCTTGGCGACCGCTTCAGTGAGCAGGCCGCCCTGGTCGAAGCCGACGTATCCCGGCGGTGCGCCGATCAGGCGCGAGACCGTGTGGCGTTCCATGTACTCGGACATGTCGAAGCGCAGGAACTCGACCCCGAGCGCGATGGCGAGCTGGCGCGTGACTTCGGTCTTGCCGACACCCGTGGGGCCCGCGAACAGGAAGCTGCCGACCGGGTGGCGCTCGTCGCCGAGGCCGGCGCGCGACATCTTGATCGCGGCACCCAGGGCGTCGATCGCGGCATCCTGGCCGAA
>DATMEC010000331.1:0-4289 GCA_035557125.1 Steroidobacteraceae bacterium | reverse complement strand
TGACTTCGCTCACCGGTTACAAGAAGTTCAGCTTCCATTACCTCGAGGATTACGACGGCGGCCCGGCCCGCGTGAACGACTACGGCCAGGTCAACGACGTCGACTACTGGAGCCAGGAGCTGCGGCTCAATTCGCCGGGCGACGGCCGGCTGACCTGGTTCGCGGGCGCGAGCGTCTACCAGGAGAAGATCGACGGGCAGTTCGACTACATCTATGACGAGGACGCGCTCTGCTCCCAGCTCAGCATCACCGAGGCGCCCGACTTCAATGGCCCGGCCGCGGGCTGCGACGATCCGAACTTCGAGGCCTACTGGGAGGACGACATCGATCCCGCCGACATCCTCGAGGACAAGACCGAGCGCAGCTTCGTGGACGTCGAGAGCAAAGGCTGGGCGGTCTATGGCGACTTCACCTGGGAGCTCAGCGATCGCCTGGAGCTGACGGCGGGAGCACGTTACACCTACGACAAAAAGGAGATCGAGAGCCGGATCCTCGATTCGGGCGGCGCACTCGGCAACAACTTCAACTTCGAATTCTTCACGACCGGCACCGTCGGCGACTCGGCCGACTGGGACGAGTTCACGCCGCGCCTCGCGCTCTCCTTCGACGTGAACGACGACGTCACGCTCTACGGCACGGCCTCGCGCGGCTACAAGTCCGGCGGCTTTGCGACGTTCGGCTACGACCTGAACGGCCAGGACATCAACGACGACGGCTCCGCCCCGGAGGGCACGACGCCGGTCGAGTTCGATCCCGAGCAGGTGGACAGCTACGAGATCGGGGCCAAGACACGGCTCCTCGGCAACACGCTGCAGGCCAACGCCTCCCTGTTCCTCTATGACTATACGGACCTGCAGCTCGTCTTCTTCGACGAGGGCTCCTCGCAGGTCGCGAACGTCGGTGAGGCGCGTGGCCAGGGGCTCGAGCTTGACCTGCGCTGGGTGCCGAACGAGCACTGGGACGCCACGGTCGGCCTCTCGTTCCTCGATACCGAGATCACCGACGCCACCGACATCATCGAGATCGGAGCTTGCGGAGACTGCGACGGCAACAGCCTGCCGTTCGCCCCGGAGGTGAGCGCCTCGACGATCCTCACCTACCGCACGCCGATCGCCTCCGGCGAGGGCTTCTTCACGACCGAGTACGTCCATCGCTCGAAGATGTACGGCGGCCCGGACAACATACCGGACGCCACGGTCGACGCCTGGGACGAGTTCAACTTCCGCCTGGGCTACCGGAGCGCCTCGACCTGGCGCGTGACGCTCTGGATTGAGAACGCCTTCGACGAGGTTTATTTCGAGCGCGGCTGGGAGAACGCGGATGCCGACAACCTGTTCGGCTACGGCCTCTTCAACGAACTGGTATGGCCCTCGCGCCCGCGCACCGTGGGCATCACCTTCGGGATGGAGTGGGAGTAGAGGTCAGGATGCGGGCTTGGAGACCTCGAAGATCGCGTAACGCTTGCGCGCCGGCTCGATCGATTCCCAGGTGCCCTTGAATCCCGCCGGGATGACCCACGCATCGCCGGCGTTGAACTGCCAGCGCTTGCCCTCCTCCGAGGTGAGCGTCACGCGGCCTTCGAGCAGGTGGCAGAACTCGTTCTCGGTGTACTCGACTTTCCACTTGCCGACGCTGCTCGACCAGGTGCCCGCGAAGAACTGGCCCGTGGGGTCGCTGAAATAGTTCTTTACCAGCGTCCTGGGCTCGCCCTTGACCACTTTTTCCGCCGCTACCTGCGATTCTTCGCCTTTCATGCTGCGGCGGAAGTCCACGATCGCTGGGGTCGGCATGGCACCTGCTCCAAACTCGTATTTTCCGTGATTGTAGTCTCTGGAATGAACCGGCGTTCGGGCGTAGGATGCATTCATGGGCAACCGGCTCCCTCCAATCGTCGGGAATTGGTACTCGCATCGCGACAAGGGCGCGTTGTTCCAGGTGGTTGCGCTCGACGAAGACGCGGGCACGGTAGAAATCCAGGAATTCGACGGCGGGCTCGACGAGCTCGACCTCGACGAGTGGCGCACGCTGCTGGTGGACAGCGCAGCGCAGCCCGAGGACTGGGGTGGGCCGCTCGACGACGTCGAGCCCGACGAATTCGGCTACACGGACATGGCCGGAGACGGGGACAAGGCGTCTTCGCCCGAAGATGTCACTACGACCTGGGAGCAGATCGTCGAGGACGACGACTTCGACGAGCCCATCCACTGACGGGAGACCGACTTGGGAAGCAATGAATCACTGGTTGCCCGGCGCCAGGCCGCCGTCGCGCGCGGCGTTTCCATGGTCCATCCCGTCTTCATCGAGCGCGCCGAGAACGCGCTCCTGTGGGACGCCGAGGGCCGGCGCTACGTCGACTTTGCGGGCGGCATCGCCGTGCTCAACACCGGCCATCGCCACCGTCGCGTGCTGGAGGCCGTGCGCGCCCAGCTCGACAGGTTCACCCACACCTGCTTCCAGATCACGCCCTACGAGCCTTATGTCGCACTCTGCGAGAAGCTGAACGCCCTTGCGCCCGGCAAGGGGCCGAACAAAACCGTACTGATGTCCACGGGCGCCGAAGCCGTGGAGAACGCAGTCAAGATCGCGCGCGCCGCGACCGGCCGCGCGGCGGTCGTCGCCTTCTCGGGCGCATTCCACGGGCGGACGATCATGGCGCTTGCGCTGACCGGGAAGGTCGAGCCCTACAAAACGGGCTTCGGCCCCTACCCGGCCGAGGTTTACCACGTGCCGTTCCCGAACGCGCTGCATGGGGTGTCGGTGGACGACTCGTTCGACGCCCTGGCACGCATATTCAAGTGCGACGTCGCGGCGGACCGGGTCGCGGCGATCATCGTCGAGCCGGTGCAGGGTGAAGGCGGCTTCTACGTCGCGCCGAAGGAGTTCATGGTTCGCCTGCGCGAGCTGTGCGATCGCCACGGAATTCTCCTCATCGCGGACGAGATCCAGAGCGGCGCGGGCCGCACCGGTCGCATGTTCGCGATGGAGCATTTCGGCGTCGCGGCAGACATGTATACGCTCGCCAAGTCGATCGCCGGCGGATTCCCGCTCTCCGCCGTCGTCGGGCGCGCGGAGGTGATGGACGCCTGCGCAGCCGGCGGGCTCGGCGGGACCTATGCCGGCAACCCGGTCGCCTGTGCGGCAGCGCTCGCCGTGCTCGAGGTGTTCGAGGAAGAAAGGATCTTCGAGCGCGCGGACCGCGTCGGCGAGCGGATCGGCAAGGCGCTCGACGCGCTGGCAGCCCGGCATCCGGAGGTCGTCGAGGTGCGCCGGCTCGGCGCGATGGTCGCCTTCGAGCTCGGCGAGGGCGGCGACCCGCACCGCCCGGCGACGGACCTCGCGAAGAAGCTGACGGTCCGTGCCCGCGAGCTGGGCTTGATCCTGCTGTCCTGCGGAATCTACGGCAACGTCGTGCGCATCCTCGTGCCGATCACGGCCGAGGAAGCCGTCGTGGACGAGGGCCTTTCGATTCTGGCCAGGGCGGCGTCGGAACTCCTCTCCGACGCCAACGCGACGGTGCCGCGACTGCGCCCTGCGCGCCAGGCCGGCCCATCGGGTGCCCGGGGCAAGTAGTCCGCCTCCGACGCCCGTCGGCGGCTTCCGGCGATGGCCCGCCTTGTCCCGCCGTTCTATGAATGGCTGTCACTCAACCCAGGGGAAGGACAGCCACGATGAAACTTCACACACGGCGCGCACACGCGGCACTCGCGCTCGCTGGCGGCATGGCACTCGCATTCGGCGCCCATGCCGGCGACGACAAGATGCAGATGATGGACACCAACAAGGACGGCATGATCTCCGCGGCCGAACACACCGCCGGGACCAAGGCCAAGTTCGGCAAGCTCGATGCCGACGCCGACGGCCGGGTCACCGCGGGCGAGATGGACGCGGCGCACTCCAGCGCGGGCGGCAGCGCCGCACCCACCATGTCCTCGGCCGAAAAGATCAAGACCATCGACACGGACGGGGACGGTGCAATCACGGCCGCTGAGCACGAGAAAGGCGCGCGCGGCATGTTCACCAAGATGGATGCAAACGGCGACGGCAACCTAAGCGCCGAAGAGATGCAGGCCGGCCATCAGAAGCCGATGACCGAGCAACGCTGATCATCTGGCGGGCGGCTCCCCGCCAGGCGGGGAGCCGCCTGACCCTGCTGGCCGCTATTTCTTCGCGGCGATGTAGTCGTTGACCAGGCCTTCGAGCACCGGCAGCGGCACGGCGCCGTTCTTGAGGACGACGTCGTGGAAGTCGCGGATCTCGAACTTCGGGCCGAGCGCCGATTTCGCCTTCTC
>DATMEC010000330.1:0-2473 GCA_035557125.1 Steroidobacteraceae bacterium | reverse complement strand
CCTGTTCGGGGCCGAGGAGCACGCGAACGAGCTGACCGAAATGCGCGTGGTCGCCGTGGAGGCGATGCGGCTCCTCGAGGAGTTCGAGCCGCGGCTCGTCGGTCCCCTGCTTTCAGGAACCGCCACGGCGCACAACGACATTACCCTGCACCTCTTCGCCGACACGCCGGAGAACGTCGTCGTGCGCCTGATCGACCGCGGCATCCGCCACGAATTTGCGGAACGGCGCTATCGCACGCAGCGCGACGAGGTCGAGGCCTTCCCCTCCGTGCGTTTCGCGGCGGGCAGCCACGAGGTGGATGCGACGATCTTCCCGAAGGACGGCATCCGCCAGGCCCCGCCCGGCCCGGTCGACGGCCGGCCGATGCGCCGCGCGACGCTTTCCGAAGTCGAGGGGTTGCTCACGACGGCTACCGGGTGAAGCGGCCACCCGGGTTCGCACCCAGCAGCAGTTCGAACATCCAGGCGATGCCGGCGTCGCGCAACGCGACCTTGGGGACCACCGCGTAGATCGTCGATCGCGGCACGGTGACGGGCAGCGGAATGGGCGCCGTCCGGAGTCTGAAGCGTTTCGCGTGCCGCTCGACGACGCTGCGTGGCATCGTGCCGACGAGGGAGCTGCCGGCGAGCGCTGCCATGCCGAGCAGGAAGGTCGGGACGACGACCGACACCTGGCGTTTCAGGCCTCGCGCCGCCAGCACGTCGTCGATGAATCCGCGAGCGCCCCCGGCGGGCGACACCAGCAGATGCGCGGAATTGCAGAAGCTGTGCAGGGTCGGCCGCTTCAGGAAGGGGTGGCCCTCGGGTGCCGCGACCACGAACTCCTCCTGATAGACCTTGCGCGCCTCGAACCTGGCGGGGATCGAGTCCGCCAGCGGCATGAAAAGCAAGTCGCTTCGGTGCGCGTCGAGCTCGGCGAAAGCATCGTCGAGGCCGACATGCTTGAGCTCGACGCGAACGCCTGGCGCGACGCGCCTGATCCGTGCCAGCAACGGCGGAAGAAAGCTCGTCGCCGCCGCATCCAGTGTGCCGATCGTGTAGCTGCGGTCCGATGTCGCCGGGGTGAACGACCGGGACCCCGCCAGCAGCTGCTGCGCGCGGCCCAGCACGTCGCTGACGGGTTCCGCCAGTTGCAGGGCTCGCGCCGTCGGCACCACTCCTTTGGGCGTCCTGAGAAAAAGAGGATCCCGGAACAGCGCGCGCAGTCGCTTGAGCCCGTGGCTCACCGCGGACGGCGAAACATGCAGCGCGCCTGCGGCCCTGCCCACGTGCCTTTCCCGCAGCACGACCTGGAACAGCAACAGCAAGTCGAGGTCTACGCGGCGTACTGCAGTTTCATTCAGCACCTTGCTGAGATCATATCACTGGATTGCATGGGTTTCGGCGGACAAGCTATGCGCGAACCGATTGAACGACCTGACGGAGAACAGCATGCAACGCCTTGCCACAGCAATATTCGGCTGCACCCTGACGTTCGTACCCCCGCTCGACCACGTCGCAGCGGCATCCGGCGATCGCCTCGACCTGGTCGAAGCCGACGCCGTGGTCGCCTTCTGGAGCGAGGCGGGCCCGACCCTGTGGTTCGCCAAGAATCCCGGTTTCGACCGCCGTTTTCGTGAGCGGTTTGCCCCGGCCTACGCGGCGGCGAAAAGTGGCGCTCTCCAGCATTGGCTGCAATCGGCGAGTGGCGCCCTGGGCCTGATCCTGCTCCTCGACCAGTACCCCAGGAACTCATTCCGCGGTACGCCGTCGATGTACGCCACGGATGAAGCCGCCCGGCGGGCGGCCAATATGGCGATTGCGGCCGGGCACGACCGAGCCATCGAGCCGGCACTGCGCCTGTTCATGTACCTGCCGTTCGGTCATTCGGAAGACCTCACGGACCAGGAACGATCGGTCGCCCTCGCCCGCCCACTGGGCGAACCGAGCTACGGAAACGCATCGAGGCACCGCGAAATCATCCGGCGGTTCGGTCGATTTCCGCATCGCAACCCGATTCTCGGACGCCCGATGACGGACGCGGAGCAGCGCTACCTGGACGGCGGAGGATACTCGGGGTGATCGAAGGGGACGCGCACCTTCATATTCGCAAAGGTGCGCGTCCCCCTTCGATCAGCGCTTCTTGACCGGGACGTAGTCGCGCCGCGTGGCGCCCGTGTAGAGCTGGCGCGGGCGTGCGATCTTCATCTCGGGGTCGGCGATCATCTCAGACCAGTGCGCGACCCAGCCCGCAGTGCGCGCGGTCGCGAACATCACGGTGAACATCTCGCGCGGGATGCCGAGTGCGCGATAGATGATGCCCGAGTAGAAGTCCACGTTCGGGTACAGCTTGCGGCTGACGAAGTACTCGTCCTTGAGCGCGACTTCCTCGAGCCGGAGCGCGAGCTCGAACAGCGGGTTGTCGGTCTGGCCGAGCTTGCCGAGCACCTTGTGGCACATCTCGCGGATGATCGTCGCGCGCGGGTCGAAGTTC
>DATMEC010000329.1:0-7082 GCA_035557125.1 Steroidobacteraceae bacterium | reverse complement strand
CCGATCTCAGGTTTGAGCGCCCAGCGGTTGGTGCCGACGTTGATGAGCTTGTCCGAGTGGTACTCGCCGGTCGGCGCCGAGACCGTGAGGCTCGCGCCGAGCGTCGTCTGCGGCTGGCGCCTCGCGAACTCCGCGAAGCCGAGCGCGGGCGCGCCGAGGAGGTTCGCCGTGAACTTCAGCTTGGTGTCGCCGATGCCGGAGCGCGATGCCTCGGCGTCCTCACCATTCAGCGTCCCGGTGAAGTGCCCCGAGATGCGCGGTTGCACGATCCCGAAGCTGGCCGAACGGCCGAAGACGCCGAACGTATGGCCGACGCCGAGGGCGGTCGAATCCACTTCCGCCTCGACATCGTCGACCGGCAGCGACGGGTCCGTGAGGACGCCTCCGGTCGAACGCGCGAAGGCGGCGATCAGGAACGTGACGCCAACCGGGTTCGGCGAATAGGATCGTGGCTCCATTTCCTGGGCCGGCGCCGCCGGCGCCCACGCGCCTGCCAGGATGAGAAGCGCGGCCGTGCGGCATCGCTCGCGGTGGTTCATGGCCGCACAGCCTGCCGAAGTTCGACAATTCAGTACAGTGCCTCACTAAGATGGGCCCAGATTGCGATCCCCAACCCTCGTAGCAATCGTCATTCTCGCGGGCTGCGCCGAGCTCCCGATATTGCCGGACACACCGGATACGATCGCAGTCGCGCCGGCTGAAGGAGGCACCCTGGCGGAACGCATCAGTCCGGCCGAGGCCGCCCACCCGGGACAGTCCGGTTTCCGCCTGTTGAGCGACGGCTCAGAGGCTTTCGTGGTGCGCGTACAGAGCGCACGGCACGCAACTCAGAGCCTGGACGTGCAGACGTACATCTGGCATGCGGACCTCACCGGCGCCTATCTCGGTCAGGTCCTGCTCGAGGCCGCCGACCGCGGCGTGCGCGTACGACTCCTGCTCGACGACCTCGACGCGCGCGCCAAGAACGACGGGTTCGCGGCGCTGGCGGCCCATCCGCACATTGACGTGCGCATGTTCAACCCTTGGGTCACGCGCAATGGGACGCTGGCCAAGGCCGGGGAGGGCGCCCTCAGCTTCAAGCGCATCAACCGGCGGATGCACAACAAGAGCTGGATTGCCGACAACCGCCTCGCGGTCGTCGGCGGGCGCAACGTAGGCGACGAATACTTCGGCGCCGGCGAGGCTATGAATTTTCTCGACCTCGATTTCGCGATGCTGGGACCGGTGGTGCGCGACGTGTCGGCGAATTTTGACCGGTATTGGAACTCGTCCTCCGCGTACCCGATGGAGGTCCTGGATCCGGACGCCGTCAATGAACCGGCACTCGAGAAGCTGCGCAAGCGACTCGCCGCGCGGGCCGAGCAGGCGAAGGGCAGCCGCTACGCCATTGCGCTCGAGGGCAGCGACGTCGTCCGCCGCATGATCGCGGGCAACTGGCCCGTGCAATGGACGTCCAAATACCAGTTCGTCTCGGACGACCCCGCCAAGGTCACGATGAAGAAGCGGGACGTCAAGCGAACCCACGTTGGCGTTTCGCTGGCGCCGATGGTGCAGGCAGCGCGCGAGCGGGTCGCCGTGATCTCGCCGTACTTCGTGCCGGGCGAGGAGTTGACCGCGAGCTTCACCCAGATGGTCGCAGCCGGGAAATCGGTTCGCGTCCTGACGAATTCGCTCGTCGCGAACGACGTCGCCGCCGTGCACGGCGGCTACTCGCGCTACCGCAAGACGCTTCTCAAAGGGGGCGTCCAGCTGTGGGAACTGAAGCCGGCGGGCGAAGACGGCAAGTCGAGCCTGTTCGGGTCGTCCGGTGCGAGCCTGCATACGAAAGCCTTCGCCGTGGATGGCGAGAAGCTTTTCGTTGGCAGCTACAACCTCGACCCGCGCTCCACCTGGCTCAACTGCGAGCAGGGCGTGCTGGTCGAAAACTCAATCCTCGCCCGGGAACTCGAGTCAAGCTTCGACGAACAGATCGGCGGCGACCACGCCTGGCGTGTGAGCCTCGAGGATGGCGGCCTGCACTGGAGCGACGGCCGGCAAAGTTTCGACAACGACCCCAAGGCCACGGCTTGGCAACGTTTCCAGGCGTGGGCGACCCGAGTGCTGCGCCTCGACGCACAGCTCTGACGCGAAGGGGACGCGCACCTTCATATTCGGATAGCGAATATGAAGGTGCGCGTCCCCTTCGAATCAGAACCGCGCGGTGAAGTAGATCTGCGGACCCCAATAGTCGTACTTGTACTCGCCTGTCAGGCGCGGCTTGTCGGCCTCCAGGTTGAGGCCGAACGCGTCGATGGCGAGCCCCGCCCCAAAGCGGCCGCGGAAGCGGTATTCGGTGTACGCGCGCAAGCTGTAGAGCTCGCCGCTCGCCTCGAGCGTGTCCTCGCCGAATTCGATTGAGAAGAACGAGCCGCCGACTCCCGCGGACCAGTTGTCCGAGAAATGGTGGTCGTAACGGAGGCCGATGAGCGGCAGCGGAAGGTCCGCGGAGTGCGAGGTCGAGGCCGTGATGTCATCGTCGCTCAGCGACGTCGAACCGTTCAGTGACAACGAAATCTTGTCCCAATGGATGCCGAATGTGGCGGCGAACTCGTTGCTGTCGTTCTTGATGAACGAGTACGAGTAGGTGATCGGAATCAAGTCGATCGACCACTTGGTGCGAATCTCGGCGTCGATCGGATAGACCTCGTCGCCGATCGTGATCTGCTCGTCGATAGTACGGGTTGCGGTCTGCGAAAACGTACTCCAGCTCGCGCCGAGCCGATGCCGATCCGCCATGCGCCATTCGAATCCGACGAGCGCCCCGGATTGGTCCGTGTCCAGGCCGAGGTCGTCACCCAGGTCCACGTCGTCGCCCTGGTTGTCCGTGTCGTCGATGCGCACGTCGGTGTTGAACGCAGGGAGAAACCAGCCCGCGACGAACTTGAACCGCTCGTCCCCTGACTTCAGCGACTGAGCGCTGGCGCTTGCAGCCGCAAAACTGACGATCGCACCTAACGCAACTGACGTAGCGATGTGGAAACGATTCATGTGGCCTGATTCCCCGGGAATGGCGGTCCTGAGGCGCAATCCTACACTGACGGCCGGCAAAGCGCCGTGCAAGGCAGTACCGCCACCGCTTTGCACGAGTCGATGCCAAGAGCGAATATCCGCGACCCGAGGTTCTGCAACTGGAGCCCCATTGGCCCACCACCAAGCTGAGGTGAGCCCGGAATTCACCGCCGCCGCCCTGTGGTTGCCCGGCGGATCCTTCCGAATGGGTTCCGACAGCCACTATCCGGAGGAGGCACCCGCCCATTTCGCAAAGGTTGCGGGTTTCTGGATCGACCGCACGCCCGTCACGAACAGGCAGTTCCGGGAATTCGTCGAGGCAACTGGACACATC
This sequence comes from Steroidobacteraceae bacterium, assembly GCA_035557125.1. GTDB lineage: Bacteria > Pseudomonadota > Gammaproteobacteria > Steroidobacterales > Steroidobacteraceae > SCUD01. The sequence continues at coordinate 3,700 of DATMEC010000329.1, read as the reverse complement.
ACGTCTGCCGAGATCGCGCCCGACCCGAAGGACTACCCGGGTGCCTTGCCGGAGATGCTGCATCCCGCTTCGCTCGTCTTTACGCCGCCCGGCCGGCCGGTCGATTTGCGTGATTTTCGCAATTGGTGGACGTTCAAGCGCGACGCCCACTGGCGCCAGCCCTACGGTCCCGGCAGTTCGATCGACGGACTGGAAGATCATCCCGTCGTCCACGTTGCATACGGTGATGTCGCGGCCTACGCTGCGTGGGCGGGACGTGAACTTCCGACGGAATCTGAATGGGAGTGCGCGGCGCGCGGCGGGCACTAGTTTCGACGACCGCGAAGCGAAGCCGCAGAACATCGGCCTGCACATCGGGCGCCGCCCGATCCTCGCCTTCGGCAACAGCGATGGCGACCTCGCGATGATGCGCTACACGCTGGGCGGCGCCGGCGCGCGTCTGGCGCTACTTCTGCATCACGATGACGCGGAGCGCGAAGTGGCGTACGACCGTGACTTCAGGCTGAGTCCGCTCGTCGAGGCGCTCGACAAGGCGGGCGAGTAAGGGATCACGGTCGTCAGCATGAAGAACGACTGGAGTGAGGTCTTCAGCCCGTAACTAGAGCGACTTCAGGTACTCGGCCAGGTCTTGTTTTTCCGCGGCCGTGAGGCCCAGCGAGAACGTCCGTTCGTAGTGCGCGACCACCGCAGTGAGAGACGGGAACCGACCGTCGTGGTAGTAGCCGCCCTTTGAATGTGTCCAAAGGCCCTTGAGCGGCGCCGTGCGGTAGTGCCCGTCCGGCGACCGGTCGGCCTGGAAGCTGTCGATGCCGATTTCCTGCGGCGTGTGCATGTTCCAGCCCGGCTCGGTGTAGAGCGGCGGCACGTGGCAGCGCGCGCAGTCGGCCTTGCCCTCGAACAGGCCCTTGCCGCGGCGGGCTGCAGCCGCGTCGAAACTGCCGGCCGGCGCTCGCGGCGCCTCGATGCTCAGCTGGTAAAGGTGCAGCGGGGCCAGCTTTGACGTGACGAGATCGGGTGTCTTGCGCACGTCACCGAAGCCGGCCTGCGCCGCGATCGGGAACTTGGCGGCATCGTTGAGGCGCGGATCATAGAAAGTCCCGCTGCCCTGCATCTCGAGGTTCGCGACGAATCCGTTCCAATGCGTCACCGATCCCCAGCCGGTCCAGGTGTGCAGGTTCACGCCGGCGAGGCCGAAGGCGGGCGGAATCAGCGTGGCCGCCGACTTGCCGTCGGGCCGGAATGCCTTGCCGTCCATCAGCAGCTCGGCGTCGAACTTGCCGGGTCCCCAGCTGCGCAGGACCTTGCGGACCGTGGCCGCGTTGATCGCCGGATCGACGAGGCCGAGGAGGTCGACGAACGGCTGCACGCTCGGCGAAAACGCGATGATGGCGCCGATGTCGAGATCGCGAGCGGCCCAGCCGTCGCGCCGCCGGCCGATACCCGGCGCGAAAGAGTCGTCCACATTGGAGTGGCAGATTGCGCAAGTGATGCCGACGCTGCGCATCTGCTGGCCCGAAGGATCGAAAAAACCGCGCACGCCGACGACCGCATTGAGCTTGAGCAGCGCCAGCGTGGTCGCGGGATCGTCGAGATCGACGCGACCCTGGCGCAGGGCGCGCTGCAGCTGCGCAGGCAGCGCGTTGATGTCGACCTTCAGCCCGAGACCGAGCGCCGCCTTAGGGCTGAGACCCGGCCCGACGCCACCGTTGGCGCGGCCGGCGATGGATTGGTGCAGGCGCAGCGTGTCGCCCCAGAAAGCCTCGCTGCCGAACGTGTCCTGGCGAAAGATCCGCCGTCCGCGCTCGATCTCCTCGACCGCGTCGTCCAGTTGAGCCTGTTCTAGTGTCGAGGCGGCCCCAGGCGGGGCGCCTTGAGCACCGTGGACCGTCAAGGCAGCCAGGGAACCCAGCAGGATAGCGAGGGTGCGACTCATCTTGTTGAGGAAGACGAATCGGGAGGGGCGGGGGTTCCCGCGCGTCAGCGGGCGACTACAGAAGCGCGAGCCGCCGGAGAACGTTTGCGACGATGCGATCGCAGCGCTCGCGCAGAAACTCGAAGCTGACGTGCGGCTCGCCGGGGAATTCCGAACCGAGCTCGGCTTGCAGCAACAGGCGGGCGCGATGGGCCCGTGTCTTTACTGTCGCGACCGGAATGGCGAGATACCGGGCCGTTTCCTGGAGGGACAGGCCTTCGACTTCCCGCAGCACGAACACTGCGCGGAAGGGCGTCGGCAGGGCCAGAATTGCGCTTTCGAGCGCGGCACGGGCTTCGTCGCGTTCGACTCCGAGTTCCGGATTCCCGAACGTGCCTTGCATTGGCACGCTTTCGACGGGCGACTGTGATTCAGACTGGCCGAACGGCAGTTCCGCCTCGAACGCGAACGCCGCCCGGCGGGAGCGGCGCGCGCGCAGGCAGTCGATGGCCTGGTTCCGCACGATGCGTGCAAGCCAGGCGCCGAGGCCAGACCGGCCGGCGAAGCTCGCGCGCTTTTCAAACGCGTGGAAGTAACTTTCCTGCAGGACGTCCTCAGCGTCGTCCGGGTCGCCGACCAGGCTCAGCGCAAGACGGTAGAGGCGCTGGTTGTGCTGGCGCATGACCGCCTCGAGCGCGGCCGCCCGGGCGAGCGGGGGCGCAGCTCCCGGCCCTTCACGCGTGAGGTCTGTCGACTGCCATGCAGTGACCGGGGCTTCCATCGCCGCGGAGCATAGTGGCTTGCGCCCGGCACCCGTAAGTAGGACAACGCCTCGATCTGCGGCGCTCAGCGCATGCTGGCGCGCAAGTCGCTGAGAACCTGATCCGCCAGGTCGACCCGGATGAGGCCCAGGCGCGGGAACTCGAGGTCGATGATGACGTAGGTCGTCATCGCCAGGATGATCGCGAACGCCAGCGTATGCAGCCAGCTGCGCTGCTTGTTGATGGACGTTCCATAGCCAACCAGCAGGGCGCCCACGATCGCCAGCGCGGCGAGCATGATGAACACGACGAGCGGGGGATGATTACGCGTCGCCATCACCCGCGCGGTCGTGATGTCGATCATCTCGTTCAGCGCCGGAAGCAGCAACATGGCCGGTGGCGTCGGCATGTCCGGCTGTGTCGTTTCCGCAATGGCTCGCTTCCAGATCCTGGACTGAAGCGCGGTGTCCTTTGCAAGGCTCGCCACAGTCGCAGCCACATCGGCCGTGTTGTGGTAGGTTTCAAGCCGCGCGTCGACGTACTGCCGGAACAGTTCCTTCATCTCCGGTTGCGCATCGGGGGAAAGCAGGTCGAGGCGAAGGTACGCCGTGCCGATCGCATTCGCTTCGGCCGTAATCAGGTGACGGCGGTCCTCGAACCTCGAGGCGGCGCCGGAAAAACTGAAGGCCAGCAGCAGTCCCAGCAGTCCGAAGACCGCGGCTTCCGCAGCGCCGATGCCCTTTGCGAGCCCCTCCGGATGGCGTGCGATCTGGGCTGTGCCGAGCCGGCGCCCCAGCTCGGACGCGAGCAGCATCAGCAGCAGGAACGTGGCGACCCCGAGCAGCGTCATCATGGAGAAGGACACCTGGCGTCTCCCCGTGGCGGTGTCCCGCCAGCTTATGATGGGCGCCATGATCAAGCGTGCAGCCTGCCTTGTCACCTGTGCGGGCTGCGCGACCCTGGCGGTCGCCGACGCGCCCGATTTCACAACCGTGCAGGCCGAGCTTTTCACCGCGCCTCATGCGCT
>DATMEC010000328.1:0-2825 GCA_035557125.1 Steroidobacteraceae bacterium | reverse complement strand
TCGCGATCCGCGCTACGCAATTCCGTGCGTGTGCGCCCACGCGGTCGCGATTGCCCGAGCGGTGCGGCCGGAGGCGCCGACCTTCGCGTACACATTGGCCGCGTGGCGCTCGACCGTCCGGACGCTGAGCACGAGCTGCCGAGCGATGTCGTCGTTCGACAACCCGCGGGCAATGAGACGCAGGACCTCGGTCTCGCGGGCGGAAAGACCACCGGCACGCGGCTCGGGCGGGCGCGCGCCGAGTGTCTCGAGCGCGTGTCGGGCATGGGTCTCGGCGTCGGACGCCGCCTCGGCGCGGCCGGCGAGCCCCAGCAGTGAGGCGAGCTCGAGCTGAGCCAATGCAGCGTCGTACTTCGCACCGGCCAGCGCGAACAGATCGACCGCCTCACCGAGCAGGCCCTTCGCGACGGCGGCATCACCGCTCGCTGCGGCGACTCTTCCCTCCGCCAGCCGGGCCGCCGCACGCAGCGGGACGGTCGGCGTGGCATCCGCGATCGCGGCGAGTTCGCGCGCAGCCGTGTTCGCGCACTCGTCGCCGGATGCCGCCGCCGCACGGACCATGAGCTCGAGGCCGGCGACGCGCTCGAACCGATCGCTCGCGCCGACGAGCCGCAGGAAACGGCGCGCTGCGTCGAGCGCCGTCACCGCGTCGCCACGGTCGAGAGCCAAGCGCCCCTCGACGAGCATCTGGAACCGGTGCGGGGCCGCGGCGGCGACGAGTTCGTCGGCCTCCGTCGTGCGTCCCTGCCGCCGCCGCAATTCGGCCAGGCGCGCGAGCGCGTCGACCTCGCGGCCGGGCCGAATCGACGCCAGCTCGCGGGCGGCCGCAGTGAGCTCCGCGTCTGCGCCGTCCCAGTCTCCCTGCCACATGAGCACGTCCGCGTGGTGCGTGCGGCAGACCGAGAACATCTGGCGATCGCCGTAGCGCGTCGCCACTTCCTGGACGCGCTCGCACCACTCCCGCGCGCGTTCGAGATCGCGCACGCGACGGCAGGCGTCAATGACGAAACAGCAGACGGTCTCGATGGCATCGACGTCGCTCACCTCCCCGCCGAGCGCGGCCGCAGCGGCCGCATCGAGGCGCCGCATCCCGGTATCGACCTCACCGAGACTGACGTGCGCGAGGCCATTGATCGCCAGCGCGAGCATCTCGACGTCGACCGCGCCGATCTCACGCGCGAGCGCCAGGGCCTGCCCGGAAAGCACGCGCGCGGACTCCGGGTCGTGGTGGGCGAGCAACGCCAGATGCGCCTGCATCATCGGGACGAACGCGGAGGCGAGACTCGGGGGCCGCCCCTCGACCAGCATCGCAGCGCGCTCCACCCAGCCCTGCGCCTCAGCCGGCCCGCGGAACGCGTAGGCGTCGTAGCCGAGCTGGACCGCGAGCCGCGCCGCCGTCGCGACATCACCCTGCGACCGGGCAAGCCGATAGCCACGCTCGTGAGCCTCGAACGCAGCATCGCCATCGAGCTCGTAACGCGCCGCGATGCCGAGCCCCTCATAGGCCTCAGGCATCTCCTCATCTGCCAGCACCTCAGCGAAGCGCTTCCGAGCGAGCGACCATGCGCCACGCGCAAGCGCCGCCCGCCCCTGCTCGATCACCGCACCGTACGCGTCCGCCGGCATCGCCTCGCATTGTGCCGAGGGCGGGGCGCCCGCGAGCAGACCGCCGCAAAGCGCAAGGGTCAGCGATCCAGGCCGGGCTGCCCCTTCGTCGCTGAAGCGGAACTCTCGTAAGACGTCGGATCGACGCCCGCTGCGGACGAGAACCAAGCGCCGAGCTGGCCGCGCTGGAGAGTGCTGCTTGCGCGAGAAGCGGTAGCGACGTCCATGCGCGCGGCGGTGCGCGCGTTCCTCCCCGCAGCCTCAAGCGCCGGCCACTGTCAGCCGCCCCTGCATGCCGTCCTCGGCGTGACTGCCAACGGAGCAGAAGAAGACGTACTCGCCTGGCCGCAGGTCGATGAGCGCCCTGCCGGTGCCCTTCGAGATCACGTTGGTGCCACCCACCTCCTTTGCGCCCGGCTCGTAACAGCACTTGGTTCCCGTCTGGATTCGCACGTCGTGCTGGTGCACGTCGTCGTTGACCAGCACGAGCTCAGCGCGGCCGGCCGAAGCCTCGAGGCGGTCCTGCACGTATCGGAAGGCGCCTGCACCCGTGTTCGGCGCGACCACCTCGAGCTTCGAGGCGGGCTTCGCTGCCGGCGTGCTGGCTGGGCTGTCGGCCGCCTCGTCCTCCCCACCGCACCCGCCAATGGCGATGGTCGCAAGCGCAAGGGCGGCGAGCCGAAACATCTGACGAGGCGAGGATCGCAGACGGCCGTCCGCAGGGTCAAGCCGCTCCGCCGCACCGATGGTGGGTAAACCCGGGGCGGCGTCGCCTGCCACCAGCACTCCGGCCAAGAACTGCACGACGGGGCCGGTGCGCGTGCTGGTGATCAGCACCATGGTCTGGCCCGATGTTGTGGAGTTGCCCGGCAGCGACAGGGTGCTCGTGGAGAGCGCCACACCTGGTGTGGCCGACCGGTGGGCTACCGCATTCCGCGCGCCAGCTCGATCGTCCGTCGAGGTCCGCGACCGGCCCCGGTCCTCGGCGAGCGCCGCGTGCTCGACGGCCTCGGGTACTCGCGGTAGGCTCGTCAGCAAGGGGCGAGCCACGAGCAGCACCACCGAGCCGCGCATCCGCCTGTTGGGCGGTTTCTCGGTCGCCGTCGGCGACGATGTCGTCGCCGATCGCGCGTGGCGGCTGCGCAAGGCCAAGGCGCTGGTCAAGATCCTCGCGCTGGCGCCCGACCGCCGCGTGCACCGCGAGCGCCTCGCCGAGTTGC
>DATMEC010000327.1:0-7945 GCA_035557125.1 Steroidobacteraceae bacterium | reverse complement strand
GAAAATCCACGCCCACCGCGCTCGCGGCGGGATTGATCGTCACATGCGCCTGGGCGGCGGCCGCGGAGCCGCCCGCAAAGCTGTCGCCGGAAGCGGAGCGTGGCAAATACCTGGTGCGGATCGCGGGCTGCAACGACTGCCACACGGAGGGGTATGCGCTCGCCAATGGCGACATCGAAGAGTCGAAGTGGCTCACCGGCGACGCGCTCGGATGGCGCGGGCCCTGGGGCACGACTTACGCCGCCAACCTGCGGCTGACCGCGAAGGACGCGACCGCCGAGGAATTCGTCACGCTGTCGCGCAGCCCGTTGCGCCCGCCGATGCCTTTCTTCAACCTGCGCGCGATGACGGACGGCGACGTCAAGGCGATCTACGCCTACCTGAAGCACCTCGGCCCAGCCGGCAAGCCAGCGCCCGCGTACGTGACGCCGGACAAGACGCCCACCGGGCCATTCGTCCAGTTCCCGGCGCCGCCGCCGGCGACGTAGCCGACAATCACGCCACCGGGGAGAACATCGATGCTTGACCTGCGCCGGGCCTTCGGCCTGCTTGGCTTGCTCGCGGCATTTGCCGGCAGTGCGGAACCGGTCGTCGTCGAGGCCGACGGCTACGTCGACGTGGTTGCCGGCCGCGTCGTGTCGCCCGCAGTGATCGTCGTCGACGGCGAGCGCATCGTCGCGGTCAATCCACCGGCGCGGCCCGCCGGGGCGAGGACGATCGCGCTGCCGGGCCACATCTTGCTTCCGGGCCTCATGGACGCGCACGTCCACCTCAACTACATCATCGGCGAGGGCTGGGAGACCGAGCCCGTCCGCTTCACGGCAGGCGACTTTGCGCTGCGCGCCCTGCCGCATGCGTCCAAGACGCTGCTCGCGGGATTCACGACCGTGCGCGACCTCGGCACGGGGCTCGGGTTCTCGGACGTCGCGCTGATGCGGGCGATCGACAAGGGCTGGACCGTCGGCCCGCGCGTGATCCCGGCCGGCCACGCGATCTCGATCACGGGCGGCCATTGCGACCAGACCACCGGCCTCGGGCCCGGGGTCGTGCCACCGGACTACGTCTCCGGCACGGCCGACGGCGTCGACGAGGTGCTGAAGGCCATCCGCTACCAGGTCAAGCACGGCGCGAAGGTCATCAAGATCTGCGCGACCGCGGGCGTGCTGTCGTTCGGCGCGCCGCCGGGCGCGCAGCAGTATTCGCTTGAGGAACTGCGCGCGGCGGTGGAAGAGACGCACCGGCACGGCCTCAAGATTGCGGCGCACGCGCACGGGACGGAAGGCATCGTCGCCTCGAGCGAGGCGGGCATCGACAGCCTCGAGCACAACTCGATGATGACGGACGAGGCCGTGGCGGTAATCCGGAAGAACGGAACCTTCGTGATTCCCAACATGCACCTGATCGACGCGCTCGACGTGTCGACGCTGCCGCCGCTCCTTGCCGACAAGCAGCGCTACCTCGCGCCGCTCGCGGTCGAGAGCTTCAAGCGGGCGCTGAAGAACGAGCTCAAAGTCGCCTTCGGCACCGATGCCGGCGTGTTTCCCCATGGCGACAACGCCAAGGAGTTCACGGCGCGCGTCCGTCACGGCGACACGCCGCTGCACGCGATCCGCAGCGCAACGATCGTGAACGCCCAGCTCTTCGACACGCCGGACCGTGGGAAGATCGAGGCGGGACTCCTTGCGGACCTCGTCGCGGTCGCCGGCAATCCCCTCGAGGACGTGAAGCTCCTCGAGGACGTGCGCTTCGTCATGAAGGGCGGTGTCGTCTACAAGACGCCGCAGTAGGGCGCCCTCGCTATTGCAGCGAGCGCATCGCTCGGTCGAGGCCGGCGAGCGTCAGCGGGAACATCCGCTCCTCGACGAGCTCGCGCGTGATGCGGATCGACGGCGTGAACTCCCAGCGGTCGACGGGCTCGGGATTGAGCCAGGCGTGGCGCGGGAAGCTCGCGAGCAGGCGTTTCATCGAGGCCGCACCCGGCTCTTCGTTCCAGTGCTCGATGCTGCCGCCCGGTTGCAGGATCTCGTAGGGGCTCATCGTCGCGTCGCCCACGATCACCAGCCGGTAATCCGGGCCGTAGGTGCGCAGGAGCTGCGGCAGCGGCGTGCGCTCGCCATGGCGCCGCCGGTTGTCCTTCCACACCGATTCGTAGACGAAATTGTGGAAGTAGAAGTGCTCCAGGTGCTTGAACTCGCCGCGCGCCGCCGAGAACAGCTCCTCGCAGACGCGCACGTGCTCGTCCATTGAGCCCCCGACGTCGAGGAACAGCAGGACTTTCACGGCATTGTGGCGTTCCGGCACCATGCGGATGTCGAGCAGCCCCGCGCGCCGCGCGGTCGACTCGATAGTGGCGTCGAGATCGAGCGTGTCCGCGGCGCCCTGGCGCGCGAAGCGCCGCAGGCGCCGGAGCGCGAGCTTGACGTTGCGCGTGCCGAGCTCGACCGAGTCGTCGAGATTCGCGAACTCGCGCCGTTCCCAGATTTTCACTGCGCGGCGGTTGCTGCTTTCGCCGCCAATGCGGACGCCCTCCGGGTTGTAGCCGGCGTTGCCGAATGGTGACGTGCCGCCGGTGCCGATCCAGCGGCTGCCGCCCTGGTGGCGCGCCTTCTGCTCCGCGAGGCGCTGGCGCAGCGCCTCCATCACCGCATCCCAGCCGCCGAGCGCCTCGATGCGCGCCTTCTCCTCGTCGGAAAGCGCAAGCGCGAGGTCTTGTGCCAGCCAGTCGGCCGGGATCTCGGCGGCGAGCAGCGCCTCGAACGCGGCCTCCGCGCCCCTGAAGTGCGCTGCGAAGACGCGATCGAAGCGGTCGTAGTGGCGCTCGTCCTTGACCAGCACGGCACGGGAGAGGAAGTAGAACTGATCCGTCAGTGGAAGATCTTCGGAAGGGACGGTCACCTTTGCGGGAAGATCGGTAAAGGTGACCGTCCCCTTCGAGAGCGCCTCGAGCAACGTCAGGAATTCCGTCACGCTCACTGGCACGCCGCCGGCGCGAAGCATCAGGAAGAAGCGGATCAGCATGGCGCAGCGCGCCTGCGCGCCCTAGCCGGGGCGGCCGGCACGCCGGTTCAGGAACACAAGCTGCTCGAACAGGTGCACGTCCTGCTCGTTCTTGAGCAGCGCCCCGTACAGCGGCAGGATCGACGCCTTCGTGTCCTCGGCCCGCAGCGCTTCCGGCGGGACGTCCTCGGCCACGAGCAGCTTGATCCAGTCGAGCAGTTCGGAGGTGGACGGCTTCTTGCGCAGGCCCGGCACCTCGCGGATGCGGTAGAACGCGGAGAGCGCCTCTGCGAGCAGTGCCTTCTTGAGGCCCGGGTGATGGACAGCGACGATGCGCTCCATGGTGCCGGCGTCCGGGAAGCGGATGTAGTGGAAGAAGCAGCGGCGCAGGAAGGCGTCGGGCAGCTCCTTCTCGTTGTTGCTGGTGATGAAGACGACCGGCCGGTGGCGCGCCTTCACCAGCGTCTGCGTCTCATAGACGTAGAACTCCATGCGGTCGAGCTCGCGCAACAGGTCGTTGGGGAACTCGATGTCCGCCTTGTCGATCTCGTCGATCAGGAGCACGGCGCGCCGTTCGCTGTCGAACGCCCGCCACAGCATGCCGGGCACGATGTAGTTGGCGATGTCCTTGACGCGCTCGTCGCCGAGCTGGGAATCCCGCAGGCGCGAGACCGCGTCGTACTCGTAGAGCCCATGCTGGGACTTGCTCGTGGACTTCACGTGCCACTCGAAGAGCGGCGCATCGAGCGCGCTCGCGACCTCGAGTGCGAGCTGCGTCTTGCCGGTGCCGGGCTCGCCCTTCACGAGCAGCGGGCGCCCGAGCGTGATGGCGGCGTTTACCGCGAGCGCGAGCTCGCCGGTCGCGACATAGCTTTCGGATCCCTCGAAGCGGCTCAAGTCTTCTTCGCGGCCTGGGCCACGAGCTGCTTGAGGTCCGCGAGCACGATCTCGGAATGCCCGGCCGGCTTCACGTCCTGGTAGTGCTTCGCGATGCGGCCCTCGGGGTCGATGATGAAGGTGTCGCGCCGCGCCATCTTGGCGATGCCGACATACTCCTTCAGCGTGCCGTAAGCGGTGGTCACTGACTTGTCGCTGTCGGCGAGGATCGGGAATGGCAGGCTGTGCTGCTCCGAGAACGCCTTGTGCGAGGCGACGTCGTCCACACTGATGCCGAGGATGGTGGCGCCGATTTCGCGGTAGGCGAAGATGTTGTCACGGAACTCGCAGGCCTGGGTCGTGCAGCCGGGCGTGTTGTCTTTCGGGTAGAAGTACAGGACCACCCACTTGCCCTTGTAGTCCGACAGGGCGTGCGTCTTGCCGGCCTGGTCCGGGAGCTCGAAGGCGGGAGCGGGGGAGCCGACCGCGGGCGGCTCCGCGGCGAGCGCCGCACCCGCGAGCGCCAGCGTCAGTGCGGCGGCGGCGCCCTGCAGAATTCGCATCATGGGAAATCCTCCGGTTCGGGTGCCGCGCCGCGGGAGCGGCGGGCTCATTTCGCATAGTATCGCGGCCTGTCATCCGATGACCACGCAATGGCAAGGAGGTTCCCGCGCATGAGCGGCACAGGGGCTGTGGGGCCGCGGATCGCGCTCATGCTGCCGGGTGGCGGCGCGCGTTCCGCCTGGCAGGTCGGCGTCCTGAAGGCGATCGCGGGCTGGTACCCGGCGGGCGCGATCCTGCCCTTTCCGGTGGTCTGCGGCACGTCGGCGGGCGCAATCAACGCCGCGGTCCTTTCCGAACACGGCGACAGCTTCGCACGCGCTGCCGCCGAGCTTGCGCGCGTCTGGGGCGGCTTCCGGCTCGGCGACGTGTACCGCGCCGGCACGATCGACATGCTGCGCTCCGGCCTGCATCTCGTGCTCGCACTCGCGACCGGCGGCTGGCTGCTGCCGGTGCCACGCGCGCTGCTCGACAACTCGCCGCTGCGCGCGCTGCTGGCGCGCAACATCGACTTCACGCGACTGCGCGGGGCGATCGCCGGCGGGCGGCCGGACTCGCTCGCAATCAGCGCGACGTCCCTCACGCGTGGCGAGTCGGTCACGTTCGTCGAGAGCTCGCGACCGTTCGCGCCCTGGGACCGCGCAGGCAGGCGGGGGGTGGCGGAGTCGATCGGGCTCGACCACCTGATGGCGAGCTCGGCCGTGCCATTCCTGTTTCCGCCGGTCGCCATGTCAGGCGCGCATTACGCCGACGGCGCGCTGCGCCAGGCGACGCCGCTTGCGCCGGCGATCCACCTCGGCGCGGAGCGCATCCTGGTGATCGGCGTGCGCCATGCAGCCAGGCCGCGGATCGCCGCGGGGCCGCCGCCCAACATGGCCGAGCAGTTCGGCCTCATGCTCGACGCTCTGTTCATGGAGGGCCTCCAGGCGGATCTCGAGCGGTTGAACCGGATCAACTCGATGCTCGACCACGCGCGTCCCGGGCCGGCCCCGCTCGGGATGCGCCGCATCGAGACGCTGCTGCTGCAGCCGGAAGAAGACCCCGCCGAGACGGCGCTCGCGCACCAGGCCGCGGTGCCGGGCACGCTGTGCTCGCTGCTGCGCGTCCTCGGCGCGCGCGACGCGCGCGGCAGCAGGCTCCTGTCCTTCCTGCTGTTCGAGTCGCCCTTCACGCAGGCGCTCATCGACGCGGGCGAGCGCTGTGCGAACCGGCGGCGCACCGAGATCAGCGCCTTCCTCGGGCTCGATGCCGCGTACGGCGCGCGCGTCGACTGAGGATAGCTACGCGAGGAACAGCGCGCCGAAACCGAGCAGGGCGGCGAAGCCGACGACGTCGGTCACGGTCGTGAGGATGACGCCGCCGGCGAGCGCGGGGTCGATGCGAAGGCGCTTGAGCGTCAATGGGATCAGCACGCCCGCCATTGCCGCCGCCACCAGATTGATGACGATCGCGACGAAGATGACCGCGGCGACGTCCCAGGTGCCGAACCACGCCCAGGTCACGAGCGCGATCACCGCGGCCCAGGTAAGCCCGTTCAGCGCGCCGACGCCGAGCTCCTTGTAGAAGAGCCAGCGCGCGTTTGTGGGCTGCACCTGGCCGACCGCGATGGCGCGGATGATGAGGGTGACGGTCTGCGTGCCCGCGATCCCGCCCATGCTCGCGACCACCGGCATCAGCACGGCGAGCGCGACGACCTTCTCGATCGTGGCTTCGAACAGGCCGACGACCCACGAAGCGAACAACGCGGTGACGAGGTTGATGCCGAGCCACAGCGCGCGCCGGCGCGCCGACTTGCGCACGCCGGCAAAGACGTCCTCCTCGTCCTCGAGGCCGGCCGCGGCGAGCGCGGCGTGCTCGGCCTGTTCGCGCACGACGTCCACGACGTCGTCCACGGTGATGCGGCCGAGGAGCTTGCCCTCGGCGGAGACGACGGCGGCCGAGAGCAGGTCGCGCGACTCGAACAGCGCCGCGACCTCGCGCGCCGGCATCTCCGGCGCGATCGGCGGCGCCTCAAGGTCCATGCCGCTGTTCGCGAGCGCCTCCGGCGCGGCGGTCAGCAGGCGCGTCAGCGGCAGCGCGCCGAGGTAGCGGTCGTGCCGGTCGACGACGAACAGGCTGTCCGTGCGCTCCGGCAGCTCGCCGCGCTGGCGCAGGTAGCGCATCACGACTTCCATCGGCACGTCGGCGCGCACCGTCACGGTGTCAGTGTTCATGAGCCCGCCCGCCGTGTCCTCGGGGTAGGCGAGCAGGGTCGACACGCGCTCGCGGTCGCGCTGGTCCATCGAGCGCAGCACCTGTCGCGTGAGTGCTTCCGGCAGCTCGGCGAGGAAATCGGCGAGGTCGTCGACGGCGAGGCCCTCGGTGGCCGCAACCAGCTCGCGGTGCTCCATGCCCGCGACCAGTTCGCTGCGCACCTCCTCGGACAGCTCGACCAGGACGTCGCCCTGAGCCCCGGCGTCGACGAGCTGCCAGGCGACAGCGCGCTGGGCCGGCGGCAGCGACTCGAGGAGGTGAGCCACCTCGGCGGGGTGCAGCGCGTCCACCATGCGGTCCGCCCCGCGCAGGCTCCCGGAGGCGAGGGCCTCCTGGATCGCGGCGACGCGCGCACCGCGGTCTTCGGGCGCGGGCGCCGGCTCGGTCACTGCGGGAGCGCGTTGTGGCGCACGAGGAGTTGCGGGTACTTCGGGCGGAAGTGGTCCGCGAGCCGCTCGACGAGGTAGACGGAACGGTGCTGGCCGCCGGTGCAGCCGATGGCGACCGTGAGGTAGCCGCGGTTGGCCTCCTCGTATTCAGGCAGCCGGCCCTCGATGAAGCGGATGAGGTCCGCGACCATCGTGCCGACGCGGGGGCTCGCCTCGAGGAACTCGACGACCTTCGGGTCGCGGCCGGTGAGCGGCTTGAGCGCCGGCTCCCAGTAGGGATTCGGCAGCGTGCGTGCGTCGAAGACGAAGTCCGCGTCGCCGGGCGTCCCGTGCTTGAAACCGAATGACTCGAACAGGATCGACAGCCGGCCCGGCGCACGCGGCTCGACGCGCTTGGCGATCGCGTCGCGCAGCGCATGCACGCTCATGCGCGAGGTGTCGATCACGAGGTCGGCGCTGTCGATCAGCGGGTGCAGCAGCCGCCGCTCCTCGGCGATCGCGTCGGCGAGGCTGACGCCGTCGCCGGCGAGCGGGTGCCGCCGGCGCGTTTCCGCGTAGCGCCGCAGCAGGACCTCGTCCTCGGCGTGCAGGTACACGACCTCGCAGCGCAGGCCCGAGCGGGAGAGATCCGCGACCAGCGCAGGAATCGAGGCGAGGTCGTCGGGGCGGTTGCGCGCGTCGAGGCCGACGGCGAGTCGCCGGTAGATCGGCTCCTCGGTGCGCAGCGAGTGCGAGACGAGTGCCTGCACGAGGCCCGCCGGGATATTGTCGATGCAGTACCAGCCGAGGTCCTCCAGCATGTTGAGCGCGACGCTCTTGCCGGATCCCGACAGGCCGCTGACGACGACGAGGCGGGTCATGTGCCTCTG
>DATMEC010000326.1:0-2572 GCA_035557125.1 Steroidobacteraceae bacterium | reverse complement strand
AAGCGCGTGCCGACCTCGAATCCGTCCTGCTCGTCCCAGCCGAGCGTCACGCTCGCGCGCCCGCTCGACTCGTCCTCGTACTCCGAATACTCGTTCTCGCGCCCAAAGATCCTGTCCACGAACCGGGCCGTGCTGCACACGCCGCGCTGGATGCCGGCACGCACCGTGTCGATGCGCTGCGCCTCGGCCGGCAGCTCGCCGCGACATCCGTCCACCGCCGCTGTTTCGCGCTCCACGTACACGTCCGGCGGCGGCGGGTCGTCCGTCGCCAGCGCTGCCCGCGGAACGCAAGACAGCACGAGGATCGTGAGCGGCGACCAGCGATTGGCCGCCATCTTCAGGACGGACTCCTTCGTCCGCTCTCGTCGAAATAGTGTCGCCGGCACAGCGACAGGTAGCGCTCGTTGCCGCCGATCTCGACCTGCTCGCCCTCGCGCTCCACGCGGCCGTCGGCGCCGATGCGGACCACCATCGTGGCCTTGCGCCCGCAGTGGCAGATGGTCTTGAGCTCGGACAACTCGTCCGCGAGGGCGAGCAGGCGCGCACTGCCCTCGAACAGCTCGCCGCGGAAGTCCGTCCGCAGGCCATAGCAGAGAACAGGGATCGAGAGGCGATCGACGACCATCGCGAGATCTTCCACCTGACGGCGGGTCAAAAACTGCGCCTCGTCGAGTAGGACACAACTGACGCGCCGTCGGCCGTGCTCCGCGTCAATTTCCCGGAACAGGTCCGTGTCCGCCGCGAAATGACGCGCCTCGCTCGCGAGCCCGATCCGTGAGTGCACCCTGCCGTCTCCGCGCTGGTCCAGCAGCGCGGTGTAGACCAGCGTATGCATGCCGCGTTCCCGGTAGTTGTGGCTCGACTGCAACAGCGAGGTAGATTTCCCCGCGTTCATCGTCGAGTAGTAGAAATAGAGCTTCGCCACTTAGTAGAGGAGCTTGATCTCGCGCAGTCGCTGGCGCAGGTAGTCGTCGGCGAGGACCGGCTCCGGGTAGCGGTCCGGGCGGTCGGCGCTGACGCAGCCCGGCAAAGTCGCGATCGGGAAGTCCGAGTTGAAGTGCAGGAAGAAAGGCATCGAGTAGCGCGGCCGCCGCGCGCGCTCGCCGGTCGGGTTCACGACGCGGTGCGTGGTCGACGGCAGCACGTGGTTGGTAAGGCGTTGCAGCATGTCACCGACGTTGCACACCAGCGTCCCCGCCGGCGGGTTCACCGGCAGCCAGCGGCCATTGCGGTCGAGCAGCTCGAGGCCGCCCTCCTCCGCGCCGAGCAGCAGCGTGATCACGTTGATGTCCTCGTGCGCGCCCGCGCGCACGCCGCTCGCCCCGTCGCGCAGCGGCGGGTAGTGGATCACGCGCAGCACGCTGTTGCCCTCGGCCACCTTGTCGTCGAACCAGTGGCGATCCAGTCCGAGGTAGTCGGCGATCGACTCGAGCAGCTTGCGCCCCATGCGGTCAAAGGATTCCCACAGCTCCAGCGCCGCCTTGCGAAACCCGGGGTCGCCCTCGATCCAGACATTGTCCGGCATCGAGGAGCGGTAACGATGGCCCGGCGGCAGCTCGCGGCCGATCTGCCAGAACTCCTTGAGGTCGTGGTGCGACGCCCCTTTCGCCGTCTCGACGCCGAACGGCGTGTATCCGCGGGCGCCGCCGATCCCCGCGACGTGGTAGCGGCGCTTCAAGGACTCGTCCTGCGCGAAGAAGTCCTTGAAGCGGCCGAGGCAAGCGTCGATCAGCGGCTGCGGCAGCTCGTGGTCGCTGACGACCGCGAAGCCGTAGCGCTCGAAGCTTCCGGCGAAGCGCTCGACGAACGCAGCCGGATCGCGCGTCGCGAGCGTGTAACTGACCGGTTCGATCGTGTCGGGCATACGCTAGCGGAACGCGGAGAGGATCCTGTCGAGCTTCGTCGCGCCCGGGCAGAGCCGCTCGAAGGGCACGGCGTTCAGCGCCGTCTCCGAGGTGCCGTGCTGCTCGTGGAAGTCGCGCCGCGACGTGTCCACGTGAATGAGCCCGGTCACGTACTCGTTCCGCAACGCCCGCTCCTGGACGTAGGCGGCCGCGCGCGCGCGGTCGCCCGGGTCATAGCCGGGGTCGAGCTTCCGGAGCAGCACGTTGCTGCCGTCGTGCATCGGCACCGAGACCGTCTCGCCCGGCGCGTACTGCACGCGGATTTCCTGCCGCGGCGCGATGTAGTCCGCCGCGACGGGCGTCTCCGTGTGCTCGCGCACGTAGGCGTAGCTCTTGGTCGAGCCTTCGTGGTCGTTGAAGGTCACGCAGGGCGAGAGGACGTCGATGAGCGCGAATCCCTTGTGGGCGAGGCCCGCCTGGATCAGCGGCACGAGCTGCTCCTTGTCGCCGGAGAAGCTGCGCGCCACGAACGACGCGCCGAGCGCGAGCGACAACAGCACCGGGTCGATGGGCTGCTGCTCGTTCGCCTCGCCCTTCTTCGACTTCGAGCCGACGTCCGCCGAGGCCGAGAACTGGCCCTTGGTGAGCCCGTAGACGCCGTTGTTCTCGAGGATGTAGACCATGTCGAGGTTGCGGCGGATGGCGTGCGCGAGCTGGCCGACGCCGAT
>DATMEC010000325.1:0-13292 GCA_035557125.1 Steroidobacteraceae bacterium | reverse complement strand
CTCGAGGTCGAAAGATTCCTCATTGCGCTCTTTCATTCCGTAGAATTCCTAGAGAAAACAATGATATATGTGTAAAACCCGACTCTCGTCGGGCTGCGCAATATATACGAAAAGCGGGTTTTGGCAACCCGAGGCGGCCGCGGGGCCGGCGCGGGTTCAGGCGGGCGGTCTCAGCCGCCCTCGCACTGCTTAAGGCACTCGCTGTACTTGTCGTCGCAGACCTGGATCTTGCCGGAATCCCCTCCGGCACTCTGCATGCACTCGTCGGAAGCGAGGTCGCATTGCTCGATGCATTTCTCGTCGGCCAGCGGGACGGCATCCGCAAGCGCGCGTGCTTCCGGGCGAATGTCGTCCGCGAGGGCCGTTGCGGACCCGATGCAACAGGCCAGCGGGATGGCGAGCCAATGTCCTTTCAGCATGGCGCGGTTCCTCCTTCCTTCCGACAGCGCGTATCTATACGGCACCGCGCTCGCGTGCGCAATTGGGGACTCCGGGCCGGATGAATCCGCACGCATGACGCCTGAACGGCCCCTGAACGGCGGCGAGCGGTTCGCAATCGTGGGGCCCTAGACGGCGACCGGCTTGTACTCGAGGCCGAGATCGCGCGCGACGGCCTCGTGGGTGATGGCCCCTTCGTGGACGTTGAGCCCTGCCGCGAACCCGGCGTCGCGGGCCAGCGCCTTCTTCCAGCCGAGGTCCGCGAGCGCGCGCACGTAGGGCAGCGTCGCATTGGTGAGGCCGAACGTGGACGTGCGCGGCACCGCGCCCGGCATGTTGGTGACGCAGTAGTGCACGACGCCGTCGACGACGTAGGTCGGATCGGCGTGCGTCGTCGGCTTGCTGGTCTCGAAGCAGCCGCCCTGGTCGATCGAGATGTCGACGAGGACCGCGCCCTTTTCCATGCGGCCCAGCATCGAGCGTGTCACCAGCTTCGGCGCCGCCGCGCCCGTCACCAGCACGGCGCCGATGACGAGATCCGCCTGGATGACGAGCCGTTCGACGGCTTCCGTCGTGGAGTACGCCGTCTCGATCTGGCTGCCGAACTGGACGTCGAGCTCGCGCAGCCGCTTCAGCGAACGGTCGACGACCGTCACCTGCGCCCCGAGGCCGACGGCCATCTGGGTCGCATTCGTGCCGGCAACGCCGCCGCCGAGGATCACCACCCGCGCGGGCGCGACGCCGGGCACGCCGCCGAGCAGCACGCCGAATCCGCCATTGGCTTTCTGCAGTGCCGTCGCACCCACCTGGATCGACATGCGGCCGGCGACCTCGCTCATCGGGGTCAGCAGCGGCAACGAGCGGTCCGGCGCCGCCACCGTCTCGTAGGCGATCGCCGTGACGCCGGATTTCGCGAGCGCCTTGGCCTGCTCTGCGTCCGCGGCGAGGTGCAGGTAGGTGAACAGCACCTGGCCTTGCCTGAGCTGCGCGCACTCGGGGAGCTGCGGTTCCTTGACCTTGACGATCATTTCGGACTTCGCGAATACCGACTTCGCATCCGGCAGCACCGATGCGCCGGCCGCATGGTAGGCGTCGTCCCCGATGCCGATGCCGGCACCCGCGTTCGTCTCGACCACGACTTCGTGACCGGCTGCCACGAGTTCGCGTACGCCCGCCGGCACGAGGCCGACGCGGTATTCGTGGACCTTGATCTCTTTCGGACACCCAATCTTCACCTGGAGCCCCCCCTGCCGGCAGATGCGCGATTATCCGCTTAAACTACCCTCGATGGCCACGGCACAGGAACCGGCGCGCCTCGCGACCCGACCGTCGCAGCTCGCGCAGGCGCTCGAGTTTCAGCGTCGCGCATTCGCCGTCGATCCCGACCCGGCGCCGGCCGACCGCCGCGAGCGCCTGGCGCGCCTTGCGCGCATGCTGCGCCGGAATGCCGCCGGAATCCGCGACGCCATATCGGCCGACTTCGGGCTGAGGTCCGCGGACGAGACGGCGCTGCTCGAGCAATTCACGAGCCTCGAAGGCATTGCGCACGCGCGCCGCCACCTGCGCGGGTGGATGCGCGCGGAACGCCGCGCCGTCGCCTGGTGGAGCCTCCCGGGCAGCGCGCGGCTGCTGCGCCAGCCGCTCGGCGTCGTCGGCATCATCGTGCCGTGGAACTACCCGCTATACCTCGCGGTGTCGCCGCTGACGGCGGCGCTCGCCGCCGGCAACCGCGCGATGCTCAAGTTGTCGGAGCACACGCCGCGGTTCAGCGCGCTCTTCGAGTCGATCGTCGCCGGGACCTTTCGCGCCGACGAAGTCCTCGTCGTCAATGGCGACGCGGCCGTGGCCAGGGCCTTCGCCGCCCTGCCCTTCGACCACCTCTTGTTCACCGGCTCGACCGCCGTCGGCCGCGAGGTGATGAAGGCGGCCAGCGCGAACCTGACTCCTGTCACCCTCGAGCTCGGCGGCAAGTCCCCCGCGATCGTGACGGGAAGCTTCGAAATCGAGGAATCCGCGCGCCGAATCATGTACGGCAAGCTGATCAACGCCGGGCAGACCTGCGTCGCGCCAGATTACGCGCTCGTGCCGAGGGCGCTGGTGAACCCGTTCATCCAGGCCTGCCGGACTGCCACGCAAGCCTCCTACCCGGTGCTCGGCACCAATCCCCAGTACACGTCCATCGCGAGCGACCGCCACCTTCGCCGCCTGGCCTCGTTGGTGGACGACGCGCGCAACCTCGGTGCTTCCATCCACAGCTTGCACGACGAGCCGACCGACGCAGAACGCAGGCGCATGGCGCCCGTCGCGTTGACCGACGTGAGCGACGCGATGCGCGTGATGCAGGAGGAGATCTTCGGGCCGGTCCTGCCGGTCGTCGGCTACGACGGGATCGACGAGGCCATCGCTTACGTGAACGCGCGGCCGCGACCGCTCGCGCTCTACTATTTCGGCGCAAGGGACGACGATCTCGGCGCGGTGCTTTCCCGGACGGTCTCGGGCGGAGTGACGGTGAACAACACGGCCTTCCACGCCGCACAGGAGGACTTGCCGTTCGGCGGTGTCGGCCCGAGCGGCATGGGCCAGTATCACGGCCGCGCAGGCTTCGACACTTTCTCGAACCTGAAGCCGGTGTACATCGATGGGCGCTTCAGCGCCGTCTCGCTGCTGCGGCCGCCGTATGGGCGCAGGTTCCGCGCGCTGCTACGGCTTCTCGAGTGGTGAGCGGGGCTCAGCCGAGCAGCGCGCGCGCGTGGTGGCGCAGGTGGTCCTCGACGAAGGTCGAGATGAAGTAGTAGCCGTGGTCGTAACCCGGCTGCCGACGCAGCGTCAGCGGGTAGCCCGCGTCCTTGCAGGCCTGCTCGAGCCGCTCGGGCATCAGCTGCTGCTCGAGGAACGTGTCGGCGAGTCCCTGGTCCACGAGAAGCGGGGGCCGGCCGCTGACGCCTGGCAGCGCACGGACGAGTTCGCAGGCGTCGTATTCCTTCCAGAGCTCAGTGTCCGGACCGAGATAGCCCGTGAACGCCTTCAGGCCCCACGGGCAATGCATGGGCGCCGAGATGGGCGCGAACGCAGAGATCGAGCGGTAGCGGTCCGGGTTCTTGAGGCCGATCGTGAGCGCGCCGTGACCTCCCATGGAATGGCCGAAGATGCCCTGCCGCTTCGAGTCGACCGGAAAGTTCTTTTCGACTACCTGCGCGAGCTCGCCCGTGACGTATGAGTACATCCTGTAGTGGCGTGACCAGGGTTCTTCCGTGGCGTCCAGGTAAAAGCCGGCGGCGACGCCGAAGTCCCAGGCGTCGCTGTCGCCGGGCAGCGGAACGCCGCGCGGACTCGTGTCCGGGGCGACCAGCGCGAGCCCGAGCTCGGCGGCCACACGCTGCGCGCCCGCCTTGATCATGAAGGTCTCTTCGGTGCAGGTGAGCCCGGCGAGGTACCACAGCACCGGCACCCGCCGCCGTTCGGCCTGCGGCGGCAGGTAGACGGCGAACCGCATCGCGCAGGCGGTCTCGGCGGCAGCATGGCGGTGAAAGCTCACCGCCCCGCCGAAAGCGGAGTGCCGCGAGATCAGTTCGGGCGCCGCGGTCAAGCCTTCAACACGCCCTTGGCTTTCGCGGTGTGCGTCGCGATGGCGTCCATCAGCGCCGGGCTCAGGCAGTCGTAAGGCTCGAGGCCGAGCTCCTTGAGCCGCGCGCGCACGGCGCCCATCTCTTCCGGCTTCGCGGCGCCGGTCTCGATGATCGACGAGACGAATGCGGCGAACTCGGGGGCTGCCCAGCCGGCGTCCTTCGACAGCTCGACATGCACGAAGTCGAACCCGTAGAAAGGGTGGTCCTTCTTCTCGATACGGCCGAACAGGTGCACGCCACAGCCGGTGCAGGCATGACGCTGGATGACGGCCGAGGGGTCCACGACCTTCAGCTTGTCGCCGTTCGCCGTGACCGAGAGCTTGTCGCGGCCGACGACGGCGACCACGGAGAACGCGGCGCCGTCGGGTTTCCAGCACTTGCTGCAGCCGCAGGCGTGGTTGAAGGCGACGTCGCTCGCGAGCGTCACCGTGACGGGCTTGCTCGCGCACTTGCAGGTGAGCGTGCCGCCCTTGAAGCCATTCGACCCCGGCTTGACGCCGTTGTCCAAGGACGGATGAATCTTGACAGCCATGATTGTTTCCCCTTCTCCGATTTCAGAACGTCACGACGCTGCGGATCGACTCGCCCTTGTGCATGAGGTCAAAGGCGTCGTTGATCTTCGCGAGCGGCATGACATGCGTGATCAGGTCGTCGATGTTGATCTTGCCATCCATGTACCAGTCCACGATCTTTGGCACGTCGGTGCGGCCGCGGGCTCCACCGAACGCCGTGCCCTTCCAGACGCGGCCGGTCACGAGCTGGAACGGGCGCGTCTTGATCTCCTGGCCCGCCCCCGCGACCCCAATGATGACCGACACGCCCCAGCCCCGGTGGCAGCACTCGAGCGCCTGCCGCATGAGGTCCACGTTCCCCACGCACTCGAAGCTGTAGTCCGCGCCGCCGTCGGTCAGCGCAACCAGGTAGGCGACAAGGTCCTCATTGACCTCCTTCGGGTTCACGAAGTGGGTCATGCCGAACTGCTCGGCCAGTGACTTGCGCCGCGGGTTGATGTCGACGCCGACGATCTTGTTGGCGCCCGCCATGCGCGCGCCCTGGATGACGTTGAGGCCGATGCCGCCGAGCCCGAATACGACGACATTCGCGCCCGGCTCGACCTTCGCGGTGTTGATGACCGCGCCGATTCCGGTGGTCACGCCGCAGCCGATGTAGCAGACCTTTTCGAACGGTGCGTCCTCGCGGACCTTCGCGACCGCGATTTCCGGCAGAACCGTGTAGTTCGAGAACGTCGAGCAACCCATGTAATGATGGACCAGCTTGCCGTCCGTCGAGAACCGGCTGGTGCCGTCCGGCATGACGCCCTTGCCCTGCGTCGCGCGGATCGCGGTGCACAGGTTCGTCTTGCGCGAAGTTCAGGACTTGCACTCGCGGCATTCCGGCGTGTACAGCGGGATTACGTGGTCGCCCTTCCGGACCGACTTCACCCCGGGGCCGACGTCGACGACGACGCCAGCGCCCTCGTGGCCGAAGATCGCCGGAAACAGGCCTTCCGGGTCCGCGCCCGAGCGCGTGAACTCGTCCGTGTGGCAGATGCCGCTGGCGCGGATCTCGACCAGGACCTCGCCGGCTTTCGGGCCGTCCAGGTCGACCTCGACGACCTCGAGCGGCTTGCCGGCCGCCCATGCTATCGCTGCGCGCGTCTTCATCCCCTGCCGCTCTCTCGTCAGAACATGTTCATGCCGCCGTTCAGCGAGAAGTCCGCGCCGGTCGCGAAGGCGGCGTCGTCCGACGCGAGCCAGGCGACCATGGACGCGATCTCCTCCGGCGTGCCGAGCCTGCCGACCGGGATCGTGGCGACGATCGTCGCCAGCACCTCGGGCTTGATCGCACGCACCATGTCGGTGCCGATGTAGCCCGGAGAAATCGTGTTGACGGTGACGCCCTTCGAAGCGACTTCCTGCGCGAGGGCCATCGTGAACCCGTGGATCCCGGCCTTGGCCGTCGAGTAGTTGGTCTGCCCGAACTGGCCCTTCTGCCCGTTCACGGACGAGATGTTGACGATGCGGCCCCAGCCGCGATCGAGCATGCCGTCGATCACCTGCTTGGTGACGTGGAAGAGGCTGTTGAGGTTGGTGTCGATGACCTTGTGCCAGCGCTCGAAGGTCATCTTGCGGAACGTGCCGTCCGAGGTCACGCCCGCATTGTTGACGAGGACGTCCACGGGCCCGAGCTCGTTGCGGACTCTCTCGAAGGCCGCGCGCGTGGACTCCCAGTCTGCCACGTTGCCCTCGGAGGCATGGACCTCCGACCCCTCGGCACGCATGTCCGCCACCCAGCGGTCCTTGCGCTGCGAGCCCGGGCCGCAGCCAGCAACCACCGTGAAACCCTCGCGGCAAAGGCGACGGCAGATCGCAGTGCCGATGCCGCCCATCCCGCCCGTTACATACGCGAGTCTTCCCGCCATGGCCGTCCTCCAGGATGACGCATTGTACTAGGTCTATATTGTTGTTGTGCGAACCGCAATTGCAGTGACGAGACGGCGTTTGCTTCAGGGCACGGCCCTGGCGTCGCTGGCGTCGATGCTCGGCCTGTCGCGTGCTGCGCTGTCTTTGCAACGCAACGCTGCCCGGCCATTCCCGTTATCTGCCGTACGCCTCGCTCCATCCCTGTGGCTGCGTGCGGTGGAGACGAACCGCGCCTACCTCCTGCGACTCGAGCCGGATCGCCTGCTGCACGATTACCGGCTGCAGGCCGGCCTCGCGCCCAAGGGCCCGCGCTACGGCGGCTGGGAAACGGAAACGATCGCCGGGCATTCGCTCGGGCATTACCTGTCCGCCAGCTCGCTGATGTACGCCCAGACCGGGGACGTCGAATGTCGAGCGCGGGCGAATTACGTCGTCGCCGAGCTCTCCGCCTGCCAGCGCGCGCATAAGGACGGCTTTGTCGCCGCGTTCACGCGCCGCAACGAGGCGACAGGCGCAATCGAGCCGGGCCGGCGCGTCATGGAGGAAATCGCGCGCGCCGACATCCATTCCGCGCGCTTCTACCTGAACGGCTGCTGGGCGCCGTTCTACAACTGGCACAAGCTGTTCGCGGGACTGCTCGACGCGAACGAGCATTGCGCGAGTGCCGACTCGCTCGTCGTCGCCGTGGGCCTCGCCGCTTTCATCGAGCGGACGCTTTCAGGGCTTTCCTCGGCGCAGATGCAGGCGGTGCTCGGGACGGAGTTCGGCGGCATGAGCGAGGTTCTCGCGGAACTGTCCGCGCGAACCGGCGAGGCGCGCTGGCTGCAGCTCGCGGAGCGATTTCACCATTACGCGGTGCTCGACCCGCTCATGGCCGGCCGCGACGAGCTCGCCTTCCTGCACGCCAACACGCAGATCCCCAAGTTGATCGGGCTCGCGCGGCACGCGGAGCTCACGGGGGATGACGCGGAATGGGCGGGTGCGCGCTTCTTCTGGCGCGCCGTCACCGGCGGTCGCTCCTACGTGATCGGCGGCAACAGCGACCGCGAGAACTTCCAGGAACCGGGCTCGCTCTCGCGCTACATCACGGAGCAGAACTGCGAGAGTTGCAACACCTACAACATGCTGAAGCTGACGCGCCGGCTCTACGCCTCCGAACCTCACGCCTCGTATTTCGACTACTACGAGCGTGCGCACCTCAACCACATCCTTGCGCATCAAAGATTGCGCGACGGTGCCTTCGCCTACATGGTGCCGCTCATGAGCCGTGCGGCGCGCGAGTGGTCCGAGCCCTACGACTCTTTCTGGTGCTGCGTCGGCACCGGGATGGAGAGCCACGCCAAGCACGGCGACTCGATCTTCTGGCAGGGCGACGATGCGCTGTTCGTCAACCTCTTCATTCCAGCGACGCTCGACTGGGCCGAGCGCGGGGTGCGCATCGCACTCGAGACCGAGTACCCGTTCGCCTCGCGCGTGTCCCTTCGGTTCGAGGCCGCGCGCGGCGACGACCCGCTCGAGGTCGCCCTGCGAATGCCGGGTTGGTGCGAAGCGCCCGTTGCGCGCGCCAACGGTAATGTAATCGACCTTCGCGCCGGCGCCGACGGCTACCTGCGAATGCGACGCGCCTGGCGCGCCGGCGACACCGTCGAACTGGACCTGCCGATGCAACTGCGATTCGAGGCGACCCTCGACGATCCCTCGGTCGTCGCATTGCTGCACGGCCCGCTCGTGCTTGCCGCGGATCTCGGGCCCGCAGAGGCACCGTTCGACGGTCCTGAGCCGGCGCTGGTCGGCAACGACCCGCTCGCCGCGATCGAAACGGTGGATGCAGGATCGGCGCGGTTCGCGACCCGGGGCATCGGCCGGCCGGTCGATCTTAAATTCGGACCGTTCTTCAGCCAGTACGCCCGACGCACGGCCGTCTACTTCAGGCGCTACACGCCGGCCGGGTGGGAAGCAGCACTGAAGTCGCGTGCGGCGGAAGCCGAACGGGCGGCGGCCCTCGATGCGCGGTCGGTCGACGTTATCCGCCTCGGCGTCGAGGACGACGAGCGCCGCCATCGCCTCGCGAGCGAGATTTCATACGCCGTCACCTACAGGTTCCGGCCCGGGCGCGATGCGCGGACCGGCGGGTTCATGGAGTTCGATGCTGCGGTGCGCGACGAGCCGCTCGTCCTGCGCGCATCCTATTGGGGCGGAGAGCGCGACCGAGTGTTCCATATCGAAGTAGACGGCCGGCGCATTGCAACCCAGCGCCTGCAGGGCGAGCATCCGGGCGAGTTCATCGAGCGCGACTATGTCGTGTCGTTGGAACGAGTCCGGGGCCGGAAGTCGGTTCGTATTCGCTTCCAGCCGGAGACCGGCCACACGGCCGGACCGGTGTTTGGTTGCCGGATCCTCGCGGCGGAGATCGGCGCGTAAAGCGTCGCCGGCAAGCCTATACTCCGCGCGCTGTCGCCGGGCCAGCCACCGTCCGGCAATTGGGGGATAAGAAATGACGATGAAGCGAATTGGAGCCTGCGGGCTCCCGGCTTTCCTGTGCCTGCTGTTCGGGACGACGGCAATCGCGCAGGACAAGCCGGCCGAGGTCTACATATATTCGACTTACCACTACTGTGATTTCGCGGACCAGGACCGGGCCGACGAAATTTTCGAGCAGTTGCAGAAGCCCGCGTCCGAAGCGGCGATCAAGGACGGCACGATCTCGAGCTATGGCTGGCTTGCTCACCAGACCGGCGGCAAGTGGCGCCGGGCGGACTACTTCACGGCGGGAAGCGTCCAGGGCCTGCTCGACGCGCAGAAGAAGATGAACAGTGCCGAGGACGCGAAGACCAAAAAGCTGAATGCGGAGTTCGGCGGCATCTGCAGCTCGCACGAAGACTACATCTGGCGACGCGTCGCAGGGAACATCGGCACGACCGCACGGGGCGGAGCCGCCTTCTCGACGTACTACGTGTGCGACCAGGGGCGCGAGTCGCAGGCCGACGCGCTCGTCACGACTGCAATCGGGCCGATTCTCGACAAGCTGGTTGCGGACGGGAAACTGATGACCTGGGGCTGGAACGAGCACATTGTCGGCAGCGACTACCGTCGTCTCTCGACGATCAGCGCCGTGGACGTCAAGACGCTGCTGGAAGCCCGTGATGCACTGGTCGCGGCGCTGGAGGACAACCCGGCGGGTGACGCGCTGACGGACATCTGCCCGTCGCATGCGGACTACATCTGGGAGATCAGGTCGCAGGCGCCCTGAGGCGTCCGGAAAGGATTCCCGCCGGGCCGGGTGCGCAGCTCCCGGGCCCTGCCGTATGCGATGATTTGCCGGGATGGATCCCGGAGCCCGCATGAACGAAAACGACATCGTGGTCGAAGCCTGGAACACGGTGCTGTTCGACAAGTTCGAGCGCTTTAAGCACCTTCTCGTCGCCGGGCTCGCGGGACACAGCGACGAGCTTCTTGCGCGCGGCCTGTTCCGGGCCGGCGATCGCGTGCTGGACGTCGGCTGCGGCTTCGGCGACAGCACGATCAAGATCGCGGAACTCGTCGGCCCATCGGGCGAAGCGGTCGGCGTCGACTGCGCAGTGAGATTCGTCGCGACGGGCGAGCACGACGCCGCGGCTGCGGGCATCCGCAACGCGAGATTTTTCGTGGCCGATGTGCAGGACGACGACCTACGCGGGCCCTACGACCACGCGTTCGCGCGCTTCGGCACCATGTTTTTCATGTCGCCCGTTCCCGCGCTCAGGAACATACGCAAGGCACTCAAGCCAGGCGGGCGCTTTGTGCAGATCGTGTGGCGCAAGCGCGAAGACAATCCCTGGCTGCACGACGCCGAGCTTCGCGTGCGAGAGATCGTGCCGGTCGTCGCGCACGACGAAACCGACCAGGTTCACTGCGGGCCCGGGCCGTTCTCGATGTCCGGCCCCGACATGGTGAGCTCGATGATGAAGGCCGCCGGTTTCGCCGGCATCGCTTTCGAGCGCTACGACGCCGACATCTGCATCGGGCGCGACCTGGACGAGGCGGTGGAATTCGCGATCGCGCTCGGACCAGCCGGGGAGATCATCCGGCTGGCAGGTGCCGAGGGCGAACGGCTGAAGCCGACGGTCGTCGAGGCGCTGCGCGAGGCGTTGTCGCGCTACCAGCGCACGAACGGGATCTGGGCGCCGTCCAGCACCTGGTTCATCACCGCCAACAACCCCGGTTGACCGGCCGAAGCGAACAGCCGCTTCAGAAGATGAGCGGGTCCTGGGTGGATCCCGGTGGCGTTACCGGTCTCTCCTGAGACCTGACCGCCCTCCGTACCACACGCGCTGCCTTCCTGCGAACCGGTGGCTTGCGGCGTACCGCACGCTTGACCTTGCGCGCGGTCTTGCGCCCGGTCCGACGAACCTTGCGCGCCGCCTTGCGTCCTCCGCGGCGTGCGGTCCTGCGCGCCCCTGCCCTGCGCCGCACCACCCGGCGCACGACCTTGCGCTTGGCGCGACGGACCTTGCGCTTCACCGTGCGCTTTACGCGGCGCGCCGCCGAGCGACGTCGCACGCTGCTTCCCGCCTTTCTCTTTGCCATGTTGAATCTCCGGATGTCGCACACCCTCAACCGGGCGTCACGGGTCGCGACGCCCCGCAGGCAAGCTAGGCGTGATAAGCGCCGCTGTCAACGGGACCAAAGTGCAGAGTGCCTGGATCGAATTGGTCGGAGCGGCGAGATTTGAACTCGCGACCCCTTGCACCCCATGCAAGTGCGCTACCAGGCTGCGCCACGCTCCGACACTGGAATGATAGCCGATCCGGCGGGAGCCGGGCTCAGCGCCGCAGGATGCGGAGAAGGTCCTCGAGCTCGGCGCGCACCTGGCGGATGACCTGGCGCGCCTGGGTGTTGTCCTCGCGCGCCTCGTCGCCGTCAAGCCGGTTGCGCGCCCCGCCGATGGTGAAGCCCTCGTCGTACAGGAGGCTGCGGATCTGGCGGATGGTGATGACGTCCTGGCGCTGGTAATAGCGCCGGTTGCCGCGTCGCTTCACGGGCTTGAGCTGCGGGAATTCCTGTTCCCAGTAACGCAGCACGTGCGGCTTCACGCCGCACAGGTCGCTCACTTCACCGATCGTGAAGTAGCGCTTCGCCGGGATCGCCGGCAATTCCTTGTTGTTACTTGCTTCCAGCATAGGCTTCGACGCGCGCTTTCAGCTTCTGTCCCGGACGGAACGTCACGACGCGGCGCGCGGAAATCGGGATTTCCTCGCCGGTCTTGGGATTCCTTCCCGGACGCTGGTTCTTGTCGCGCAGGTCGAAATTGCCGAAGCCCGACAGCTTCACCTGCGCGCCGGTTGCAAGCGCCGCGCGGATCTCCTCGAAAAAGAGATCGACGAGCTCGCGCGCCTCGCGCTTGTTCAAGCCGAGCTGGTTGAACAAGGCTTCGGCGATTTCCGCCTTGGTGAGTGCCATTCCCACTATTCCCGGATCCCCGCCTTCAGGTCACCCTTGACGCGCCCGATGACCGCGGCGACCACGGCATCGGCTTCTGCGTCGGTAAGGGTGCGAGAAGTTTCCTGTAAAATCAAGCCTAAAGCGATGCTTTTTCGACCCGGTTCTACCCCCCTTCCCCGGTAGACGTCGAATACTGCGAGCTCTCGCAGCAGGCCTTTTGCGGCCAAATTAACACTTTCCCGCAGTTCGTCCAGCGTCACGGTTTCATCGACCACGACCGCCAGGTCGCGCCGGATTGCCGGGTACTTCGAAATCTCCTTGAATACAGGCACTTCCGACTGGAAGCTCGGGTCGATCCCAACCTCAAAGAGCCACGGCGGTTCGCGCAGGTCGAGCTTGCGCGCGAGCTCCGGTTGCAGCTGTCCGATCCAGCCGACGTGAACCTTGCCATCCTGGATCGCCGCGCTGCGGCCGGGATGCAGGGCATCGTGAGCCGCCGCGACATAACTTATTGCGGACTGCCGGCCGGTCAGCGCAAAGAGCCCCTCGACCTCCGACTTGATGTCGTAGAAATCCACCGCGCGATTTTCCACGCCCCATTGCTCCGGCATCGCTGCGCCGGTCACGAGCGCGGCGATGCCCTGGCTCTCGACGAGCCGGCCGCCGCTCATCTCGAAGCGCGTGCCGACCTCGAAGATGCGCACGCGCTCCCGCTGCCTGCGCTGGTTGAACCGCAGCGTCTCGACGAGCCCCGGCCACAGGGAGACCCGCATCTCGCCAAGCTCCGTCGAAAGCGGGTTCTCGAGCGCGAGTGCTTCCTCGCGCGGGAACATTTGCCGCTGCAGCTGCGGGTCCACGAAGCTGTAGGTGATCACTTCCTGGTAGCCGCGGTCGACCAGCAGCAGCCGCAGCCGCTCGCGCGTGACCGCGCGCTCCGTCGAGGGCTGGGGACGCTGCGGCATCCGCGCGTCGTTGCGCGGAATGTTGTCGTAGCCGTAAATGCGGCCCACCTCTTCGATCAGGTCCTGCTCGATCGCAATGTCGAAGCGGTAGCTTGGTGGTATCACGCCGAGCACGTCGCCGGCTCCCGCCACCTGCATGCCGAGGCGCCGCAGGATCTCGTCGATCTCGGCACGGGGTACCTCCACGCCGAGAAGGCTTGCGACGCGCTCGGGACGCAGCGTCACGCCGGGCCGCTTCGGCATGGCGGCCTCGTCCTCGGTCAGGACCGCCGGGCCCGGCCGGCCGCCCGCGATCGCAACGAGCAGCTCGGTCGTGCGCTCAATGGCGCGTTCCTGGCCGCGCGGGTCCACGCCGCGCTCGAAACGCTGCGCGGCATCGGTCACGAGCCCGTGTCGGCGCGCGACGCCCGCGACGGTTTCCG
>DATMEC010000324.1:0-6528 GCA_035557125.1 Steroidobacteraceae bacterium | reverse complement strand
CGTGCTGAATGCGTTTGCGGGACTCGCGGAGCGCCGCGGCGACCGGCCCTTTGCCGAGCTGTGCCAGCGCGAAGCGCAGGACCTTCGCCGCAACCTCGCCAAACACGCCTGGGACGGAGCCTGGTATCGGCGCGCCTGGTTCGACGACGGTGCGCTGCTCGGCACCTGGTCGAATGACGAGTGCTCGATCGACTCGATCGCGCAGAGCTGGTCGGTGCTTTCGGGTGCAGGCGACCTCGCCCGCTCGCGGATGGCAATGAACGCGCTCGACGAGCGCCTGGTGCGGCGCGATTCAGGCCTGATCCAGCTGCTCGACCCGCCGTTCGACAAGTCCGCGCTGAATCCGGGCTACATCAAGGGATATGTCCCGGGCGTGCGTGAGAACGGCGGCCAGTACACGCACGCGGCGGTGTGGGCGGCGATGGCTTTTGCAGCGCTCGGGGACGGCCGCCGCGCCTGGGAGCTGGCGG
Organism: Steroidobacteraceae bacterium; assembly: GCA_035557125.1. Taxonomy (GTDB): domain Bacteria; phylum Pseudomonadota; class Gammaproteobacteria; order Steroidobacterales; family Steroidobacteraceae; genus SCUD01. The sequence goes on along the minus strand of DATMEC010000324.1, from coordinate 6,058 downwards.
CACTCATCAATCCGCTGAATCACTCGCGCACGGCCGATGCCGTGGCGACCTACAAGGTCGAGCCCTACGTCATCGCGGCCGACGTCTACGCCGTCCCGCCCCATACGGGCCGCGGCGGATGGACCTGGTACACGGGCGCGGCGGGCTGGTATTACCGCCTGACCGTCGAATCGCTGCTCGGACTGCGACGCGAGGCCGACACGTTGCGTTTTGCCCCGTGCATGCGCGACGACTGGGAAACCTATTCCATGCGCTACCGCTTTGGCGACACCCACTACCGTGTCAGGTTCGCGCGGGTCGAGTCCGCGACCGGCATCGCCGGGGTCCGTGCGAGCCTCGATGGCCGCGAACTGGCTGATGGCCGCGTGCCACTCGTCGACGATCATGTCGAGCACGAAGTCGAGGTCATCGTTTCCCACGCCCGCTGAGGGGCCCGGACCCCCAGGCAGACTGAGACTCGCGTCACAGTTGGCGCGCCATCGGGCCGCGACACCGCGTGGTTGCGCTCGTTTTGGCCAACCGCACACATTGCGCGGGCTCGAGTGCAATACAAGATCCGCCTCATCGGGGTCACGGGGCGCTTCATCGCCGATGGAAAAGCTGCCGCCACTGCTGCGCTCGGCAGCCACCGTCGCCCGTGCTTGGCGCGCTTCGCTCAGGCGACTGCCGCGCGCCTCGCGTTTCGGGATCGCGGCGCGCCTGTCGTTCGCCTTTGGCGCCGTCGCCATCCTCACGGTTGCCGCCAACCAGATCGCTGAGCGCGGCAATGCCCTGCTGAGTGCGATCGCGGCGGCGCCCGTCGTCACCGCCGGCCTCGATGAACGGACGGCCGAACTGCTGCCGGCGGCGCTCGACCAATTCCAGCGCGCCGTGCTCGCACGCGTCGAATCGCCAGCGGCGACGCGCATTACCGGCCAGGCCGAGGCGACCTCGGCTCTCGACGATGCCAGCAAGACCTACGCCGACGCGCTCCGGCCAAACCTCGGCGCGCCGGTCCTCGCAGGACTCGAAGACGAGCTGGCGGCCCACGCCGGGCTCGGCGCCCAGGCCGTGCGATCCGCCGACGCCAGGCGCCGTCTGGTCAACGAGCTCGACATCGAGTTCCAGTCGCTCGACGGCCGGGTCAAGTCCTCGCTCAACCGCGTCTGGGCCCTGTTCGGCAAGGTCGTCGGCCGCGACTACCTCGTTGAGGCGAGCCGGACGCTCGACGAGATGGCGCGCTACCTCGGGGATATGGATGACCTGCACGGCTACAGCCCGGCGACCGTGCGCGCGTTCGTCGTGCGCGAGAAGGCGCTCGCGGCGCTTCTCGCCGAGAACGAGCAGGGCATCGGCCGCGTGCTCGGGGCGGAATGGCTCGCCGAGACGCGTGCCTGCCTCGGCCGCGTCGTGTGGCTGCGCGAGCTGCTGGTGCGCACGGACGGGCAGCGCAAGGAGACGAACGAGTCCTTCGCCGCCAGCCACGTGGCGCTCGCAACCACCATCCGCCGGGTGCACGCCCAGTTCGAGTCCGCCCGCGCGCTGGAGACGGCGCGACGGCAATCCGCGGAGGTCCTGAGCGCGGTCAGCGAGCAGGAGCGCCGGCAGCGCACCGTGCTCACCTGGCTGAGTGCGATCGTGCTGCTGCTCCTGCTTGCGACGATCGTCAGCACTGTTCGCAGCGTCGTCCTGCCGGTGCGGCGACTGATGCGGGCGACCGAGCGCCTCTCCCGCGGCGAGTCGGGCGTCGTCGTGCCGCGGGGTGGCGTCAAGGAACTCGATACGCTGGCGGTTTCCTTCAACCAGATGGCCGAGCGCCTGGCGGCGGCGCAGGAGCTGGCGCGCCAGTATCACGGGCAGCTCGAGGCGAAAGTCGAGGAGCGCACGCGGCAGCTGCAGCACCTCGCAGCGCACGACCCGTTGACGCGCCTGCCCAACCGGCGCCAGTTCCTGGTGCAGTTGCACGAGACGCTTGCGCGTGCGACGGAGCGCGACGCGCTCGCTGGCGTGTTCTTCCTCGATCTCGACAACTTCAAGAATATCAATGACAGCATGGGTCACGTATTCGGCGACCGGGTACTGCAGGCGGTCGCCGATCGCCTGCGCTCGGTGGTGCGCGACATCGGCTTCTGCGCGCGCCTTGGAGGCGATGAGTTCACCGTCGTCGTCGAGAGCGTGCATTCGGCCGGGGACATCGAGCACGCCGCGGACCGGCTGGTGCAGGGTTTTCAGGATCCGCTGTTCGTGGACGGACGCGAGCTCCTCATGGGCCTCAGCCTCGGCGCCAGCCTTTTTCCGGTGCACGGCCGCGACCCGGAAGGGCTCCTGCGCGCGGCCGACGCGGCCCTGTTCCACGCCAAGGCGCAGGGCCGCAGCCGCGTACGCATGTTCAGCCCGGAGCTGCTCGAGGCGGCAGCCGCAAAGTTCGCCACCGAGCAGGGCCTGCGCCGCGCGGTCGACCGCGGCGAGTTCGAGCTCCATTTCCAGCCGGAGGTCGACCTTGCAACCGGCGAGGCCGGCGTCGTCGAGGCGCTCCTGCGCTGGCGCCTGCCCGACGGCAGCCATGCCTCGCCCCAGGCTTTCCTCCCGGTCGCCGAGGATTGCGGCCTCATCCGCGAGATCGGCGAGTGGGTGATCCAGTCGACGGTCGAGCACGCGGCGCGCTGGCGGGCGGCCGCCTGGCCGCCGGTGCGCGTCGCGGTGAACGTGTCCGCGCTGCAGCTGCTCGACAGCCGTTTCGTGCAGAGCCTGGCCCAGGCCCTGGCCCGGCACCAGGTTCCGGCGCAGTGCATCGAGGTGGAGCTGACGGAGAACGTCCTGCAGACCGGGCGCCACACGACCGAGGCGCTCGACCAGTTGCGCGAGCTCGGCGTCGGCGTCGCGCTCGACGACTTCGGGACTGGCTACTCGTCGCTCGTGTCGCTGCAGCAACTGCCGCTGACGCGCGTGAAGCTCGATCGCAGCCTGATCGCGACGATCGACAGCAGCGCGCGCTCCCAGGCGATCACGCGCGCGATCATCTCGCTCTGCCAGAGCCTCGGCCTCGAGGTCACGGCCGAAGGCGTCGAAAGGCAGGAGCAGCTGGCCTGGCTGCTCGGCTATCCCGCCATGCACCTGCAGGGCTACCTGATGTCCGCGCCGGTGCCCGAGGCCGACCTGCTCACGGTGCTGAACGCGATACCCGCCCGCATGGACGCGCTGCTCCAGGTCTCCCTGCCGGCGAACGCCGTGCCCATCGCGCGGTCGCGCGGCGCACGGATACGAAACCTGCGCTAGGTCGACCCGAGGATGTTGATTTCGACGCGCGGCGTGGGCCCGAGGTCCACGCCATCCGACGCGCCCGTGAGCTCGACGGTGAACGAGCGGTCGGGCGTCGGACCGGCTTTCGGCAGGATCGGCACGTAGAGGATGCGGAAACTGTTGCCCTCGATGAAGGGCGCGACGCCGGACGCCGGCCCTGCGTAGTCGCGGCCGGCGCGTGCCGACCCGTCCAGGATCCGCCAGGAGACGTTCACCGCGCGCCGCGCGTGGTTCAGGTGACGCAGCGGGATCGCCGCCACGACCGCCCGGTTGCTGACGATCATTTTCGGTCCGTCGAAGAAGACGATCCCGGGCGAGCCGCCCGCCGGGATCGCCTTTTCCCGTCTCGCGACCGTTGCTGGCGCTTCTGCCTGCGGTGCGATGACAGGCATCTTTGCGTCCGCGGCCGGCAACTGCGTGGCCGGCCGCGTTTCCGGCTCCGCGGCCTGGGGCGGCGACGATGCGATGACCGTGGCGGATCCGAGACCCGGATCGAGGCGTCCGATCAGGATGCCGAGGACCAGTGCGAGGCCGGCCGCGAGGCCGATCCACAGCGCGACGCGCGAGCGCTTCAGGCCCTGCGCGGCCGTGGCCGGCGCGGCCCGCACGGGCGCGGCGACCGGCAAGGAGGACCTGGCCAAAGACGATGCCACCGCGGCCACGTCGAACTTCGCAGGTGCCGGTTTCGACCTGGGAGCATCGCCAGCGCGCAGGCTGCGCACGAACTCGGCCATCGTCGGGCGCGCGGCGCGGGCAAGGGACAGCGCCGACGAGACCGCGGATGCGCGGGCCTGCCCGAGCGACCCAAGCCGCTCGGGGACGACGGACGAATCGCGCACGCGATCGGCGCTCTGCCGCCCATAAGGATGCCGCCCTGCCACCATCTCGTGGATGACGCAGCCGAGGCTGAACACGTCGTCGCGCGGCGCCGGCGTTTCGCCCGCCAGCACGTCAGGGCCCGCGTACAAGCGTGTCGCCGCCGCCGCGACTGGCACGCCGGCCCCGCCACCCGGCCCGTGCCCAGCCGACTCCGGCGCGACACCGAAGTCGAAGAGGCGCACGTCACCCGCACCGGTCAGGAAGATGTTGTCCGGCTTGACGTCGCCGTGCGTCACGCCGCGCGCGTGGGCATGCGCGAGCGCGTCGCCGACGGCGACCGCGATGCGCAGCGCCTCGGTGACCGGCAGGCCCGCCGGAGCGACCCGGCGCAGGTGCGGCCCGAGCGTCTCGCCGGACAGCAGCTCCATCACGATGAACCAGGCGTCGCCGTCGCAATCGAGGTCGTGGAACCGCACCACGTTCGGATGCGCGACGGCCTGCGTCTGGCGGAACTCGCGCTGCAGGCGTGCGACGCTCTGCGGACGCTCGCGCAGCTCCGGGCGCAGCAGCTTGATCGCGACCCGTCGGCCGTCGCGGCGCAGGTCCACGGCGCGATGGACCGTCGCGGTTCCGCCATTGCCGATCTGGGTTTCCAGCAGGTAGCGGCCGCGCAGCAGGTTGGCGCCGGTCGTGGTGGCGCCGTCCGTCGCAGCGGTCTCGTCCCCGCTCGCATCCGGGGCGGGCTGCGACGCGACCGTCGACCGTCGCGGCGACTTCGCTCCCGGCGCCAGCTCGCTCGTGACTTCGTCGGCGAGGTCCTCGGTGAAGTCAGGCACGTCGGGCTCGGCGTCCGCCGGCACGTCGAGATTTCGTAGCGTGCCCTGAACTCCGTTGACCGCGTCGTGAATCGTTGCGCTCATGCCTTTCCGTTTGCGCGCGCATCTGCCGGTTAGTATGCGCCTCCGGCAAGTCTGTCGAAGCGCGGTAGCGGATTGCAAGGCTGCGACCACGAGTCGATCGCCTCGACGAGCATTATGGTAAGCGCATGGACGCGGCTTAGCGACCCTCGTCGCTGGGCGCCTCCGCTGGCAGCTTGCGTGCGTCGCGGCGAAGGAGGCGGTCGTACGCTTCGCCGAACAGGATCTCGACGCCAATCGTCGCGCCGAAGCAGGCGCTGCAGCGATCGGCCGCCAGCGGACCGTCTTCCCAGAACAGCTCTGCGCCGAACTCGAAGAACAGCCAGTCGCGCCAGGCCGAGCGGCGGTGCGTGATGCCGACGCCGTACAGGTCGGGCTCCGTGCCGTCGGTCTCGCCGCGCACGAACGCCTCGTAGCGCATGGCACGACGGTAGTCGATTGCCTGGTAGAGGGCAGGCCGGACTCGCCAACGCACGCCGTCAGTCTCCTCCGACATGCGCAGCGAGTTGCTCAGGCGAAACAGGTATGCGTCGTTCAGCACCTTGTCCACGTCGAACGCCTGCGTCACGCCGAATCCCTCGTCGTTCTCCACGAAGGCGGTGGTCCTGAGCGTCAGCAGGGTTTCCGAGGGTCCGTAGAAGTAGTGCCGGTACCGCGCGTTGGCATACGGGTTGAGCGGCGCCTCGAGCTTAACGCCGGCACCGAGGTCGAAGCGGCTGTCGCGGCCGCGGTATGCGCGGTAGCCGAGTCCCGCAAACCACTCGGCCGGGTCATCGTCGGAGAACGCGCCGACCGCCGGGTTGAATACTTCGCTCTCGTCGGCCAGGTACTCGTCGCTGGTCGCGCGACCGATCGTCGCGTTGAAGCGCTCGTTGATCTGCGGCAGGTTGACGCTCGCGCGAAAGCGCGTGCCGACCTCGAATCCGTCCTGCTCGTCCCAGCCGAGCGTCACGCTCGCGCGCCCGCTCGACTCGTCCTCGTACTCCGAATACTCGTTCTCGCGCCCAAAGATCCTGTCCACGAACCGGGCCGTGCTGCACACG
>DATMEC010000323.1:0-10512 GCA_035557125.1 Steroidobacteraceae bacterium | reverse complement strand
TTGCATTCGCGCGCGCCGTGGGCGAGGCGTTTCCGCGGGCCTTTCTGCCGATCGCGGAGCGGCGCTGCGACACGCCCTTCGGGGAGCGCGAGCGCTCGTTCCAGCTGCTGCGGCGCGGGCGCTACGTCGAGTTCAACCTGGTCCACGACCGTGGCACCCTGTTCGGGCTGCAGACCGGCGGGCGCACCGAATCGATCCTGATGTCGCTGCCGCCGCTCGCACGCTGGGAGTACGGCTACGCACCCGAGCCGGGCTCGCCAGAGGAGGCCCTCGCGCGCGATTGGCTCCGCCCCCGCGACTGGCTCGGCGAGGCGTGAAGTACCGGCACGCCTTCCACGCCGGCAACTTCGCCGACGTGATGAAGCACGTGGCGCTGGTCGCGGCATTCCTGCGGCTCACGGAGAAAGACCGGGCGCTGTTCTTCCTCGACACGCACGCGGGCCGCGGGAGCTACGAAATCGGCGGCCCGGGCGGAGAGTCCGGGCAAGGCATCGGCCGCCTCGCGGCCCTCCCCGCGGCGCCGGCACACCCGGCGATTGCGCGCTACCTCGAGCTCGTGCGCGCGCTGAACCCGGACGGCGAACTCCGCACCTATCCCGGCTCGCCGCTGATCGCGGCAGCGCTCATGCGCCGGGACGACCGCGCGGCATTCTGCGAGCTGCAGGCCGCCGAAGCCGACGCGCTCCGGCGCGGTTTCCGCGCTGACGCCCGCGTCGGCGTCCATGTCCGCGACGGGTTCGAGGCGCTCGGCGCGCTCCTGCCGCCGCGCGAGGCGCGCGGGCTCGCGCTCATCGACCCGCCCTACGAGGAAGCCGACGCGGACCTGGCGCGGGTCGCCGCGGCGCTCGCCGACACGGCAGTACGCTGGCCGCAGGGCGTCGTCATGGCCTGGTACCCGATCAAGCTGGGCGCCGTCGCCGCGCGGCTGCACCGGCGGCTCGTGGATGCCGGCGTGAAGCGGCTTCTCGCCGCGGAACTCTGCGTGCACCCGGACGATTCGCGCGCGGGCCTGAACGGCTCCGGGATCGTAGTCGTCAACCCGCCGTGGCGGTTCGAAGAGGACCTGCGCCAGGCCCTGCCCCTGCTGCACGCCATGCTCGCCGAACACGGCGCGGGCCGCACGCGCGTCGAGCGCCTTGCCGGGGACTGAGCGGCTAGCTGCCCCAGTCGACCGACTCGACGACGGTCCGCGCGACGCCCTCGATGTCGGCGACGCCCTCGCCGACGATCGCGATGCTGCCGTGCGGCGCCGGCAGCACCACGCCCTCGTAGCCGGACTCGTCGAGGTGCAGCGGCTCGTCGAGCGTCCGGTGCCGGAGCATCAGGACGGTGACGGGTCCCTGCGGTGTCCGCACGACGAGGTGCGGGACGACGTGGCCATCGAAGACGCAGCGCGCGGCGAACGTCACGTCGCCGGCGCCGGGGCGGAGCCGCGCGCCGTCCGGGTCGAGGACTTCCGCGAGCGCGGCCGGCGCGAGCGGTGCGGTCGCCTCCATCGCGCCGGGCTCGTGGTCGACATGGCCGATGACCTCGCGCGCGATCGACGCGCGCGGGGCGCCGACGAGCAGGACGATGCCGACCGCCGCACCGGCGACCAGGCTCGCCGCGATCGCAAGAAAGCGGCGGCGGGTGGCACCGGCCGTGGCCCCGGCGGCAGTCGCCGACCGCGGCGCGGGATCGACGGCGAGCGCCTGCCTGATGATGCCGTCCATCGCCTGCAGCTCATCCTGGTGCCGGGCGCAGGCCGGACAGCCTGGCCGGTGCGCTTCGACGTCAGTGTCCGGGGTGAATGGCTCGGCGCCTACGCGACGGCGGAACTCGAGGCAATCGATCATGGCTCAGGCTCCAGTGCGAGGCCCATCTGCTGGCGCAGCCGGGCGCGCGCGCGGAACAGCCGCGTCAGCACTGCGCCCTGCTGCATGCCCATGAGGTCCGCGATCTCCTTGGTCGAATAGCCGAGCAGGACCTGCAGCACGAGCGGCTCGCGGTAATCCTCCTCGAGGCGGAAGATCGCGACCCGCAACTCTTCCACGCGCTCGTCCTCGGGCGCCGCGAGCACCGCCGACTCGGCAGCGACGAGCGCGTCGACGTCGGTGAGCTCGGGCCGCTTCTTCTCGAAGCTGCGCGCGAGTTCGCGGCGCACGATCGTGAGGAGCCAGGACCGCGCCTTGCCCTCGTCTTCCAGCGAATCGAACGACTTCCACGCCCTCAACAGCGACTCCTGCACCACGTCGTCGGCGAGGGCCCGATCGCGCCCCAGCCACCAGGCGAAACGGAGGAGGTCCGGCCGGAGGCTCTCGCACAACGTGCCGAAACGTCGACGCCGGTCCGTTTCTCCGCCCGCGCCGTTCATGTATAAAGACCGGCCATAGTTGCAGCTTATTTCCGGCCCATCCGGGCCAATTTACCGCAGGACGCGCCGCGCCAGGAGCCTGATGGGACCGAAAGCCACAGGAAGATTCCCGGGTACCCGCCTGCGGCGCATGCGCCGCGACCCGTTCTCGCGCCGCCTCGCGCGCGAGACCGATCTCGCCGCCGACGACCTGATCCAGCCGCTGTTCGTGATCGAGGGCAAGGGCCGGCGCGAAGCCGTTGCCTCGATGCCCGGCATCGAGCGCCTGTCGATCGACCTGCTCGTTGCAGAAGCGCTGCGGATCAGCACACTCGGCATTCCCGCGGTGGCACTGTTTCCGGTGCCCGACCCGTCGGCCAAGAGCGAGGACGGGCGCGAGGCCTGGAATCCCGACGGCCTCGTGCAGCGCGCCGTGCGCGCGCTCAAGAAGGACGTGCCTGCGCTCGGCGTGATCACGGACGTCGCGCTCGATCCGTACACGACGCACGGCCAAGACGGATTGATCGACGGATCCGGCCACGTGCTGAACGATGCGACGGTCGATGCGCTGGTCCGGCAGGCGCGTTCCCAGGCCGCGGTCGGCGCGGACGTGGTTGCGCCCTCCGACATGATGGACGGGCGCATCGGCGCGATCCGCGCGGCGCTCGAGGAAGACGGCCGGCACGACACGCGCATCCTCGCCTACTCTGCCAAGTACGCGTCCTGCTTCTACGGGCCGTTCCGCGACGCGGTCGGCTCCGGCGCGGCACTCGGCAAGTCCGACAAGGCGAGCTACCAGATGGACCCGGCGAACAGCGACGAGGCGATCCGCGAGGTCGCGCTCGACATCGAGGAAGGCGCGGACATCGTCATGATCAAGCCGGGACTGCCCTATCTCGACATCGTGCGCCGCGTGAAGGATCGATTCGGCGTCCCGACGTTCGTCTACCAGGTGAGCGGCGAGTACGCGATGATCGCCGCCGCCGCCGCGAACGGCTGGATCGACGAGCGGAAGACGGTCATCGAGTGCCTGCTGTGCATCCGGCGCGCGGGCGCCGATGCCATCCTGAGCTACTATGCAGGACGGGCCGCGGGCTGGCTGGGGGAATCTGGACAGTGACGATCAACTCGGGCCCGGGCCGATACGTGCTGTTCGGCCATCCCGTGAGCCACAGCTGGTCGCCCTTCATACACGGCCTGTTCGCGCGCCAGTTCGATCACGTCGTGGACTACAAGGTCATGGACACGGCGCCGGACGCCTTCCGGCACTCGGTGATCGACTTCTTCGTCCAGGGCGGGGGCGGCGCCAACATTACGCTGCCGCACAAGCCCGCGGCTGCCGAGATCGTCAACGACCTCTCCGCGCGCGCCGAGCGCGCGCGCGCGGTGAACACCATCGTGCGCCGGAGCGCGACCGAGCTCTACGGTGAAAACACCGACGGCATCGGCCTCGTCACCGACCTGACGCGCAACCTCGGCGTGACGCTCGCGGGCGCGCGCCTGCTCATCCTCGGCGCGGGCGGCGCGACGCGCGGCGTGCTCGCCCCGCTTCTCGAGCAGGAGCCGCGGGAGGTGCGCATTGCGAACCGCACGCCCGAGCGCGCCGCGGGCCTGCGTGACGAATTCTCCGACCTCGGCGAGATCTCCGCCTCCGGCTTCTCCGACGTCGAGGACCGCCCCTGGGACGTCGTCGTCAACGCGACGGCCGCGAGCCTCGCGGGCGAGGTGCCGGAGCTGCCGGCGCGCACGATCGGCCGCGACACGGTCTGCTACGACATGGCCTACGGGCGCGGCGACACGGTCTTCATGCGCTGGGCCGCCGGGCGCGGCTCGAAGCGCGCATACAAGGGCTGGGGCATGCTGGTCGAGCAGGCCGCCGAGGCTTACCTGCTCTGGCACGGCGTGCGTCCGGAGACGCGGCCCGTGATGGGAGCGCTGGAGCGGCTTTGAAGGGGACGCGCACCTTCACGAATATGAAGGTGCGCGTCCCCTTCGCAGATACTCGTCCTTCAGGCTCACGTAATGCGCCGCGGATTCCGCCAGGTGCGCGATCTCCGCGGCCGTGAGAGCCCTCACCTGGCGCGCGGGACTTCCGACCCAGAGCGTCCGCGGCGGCAGGATTTTCCCGGCCGGCACGAGCGCGCCCGCGCCGACGATGACCTCGTCGCCGATGACGGCGCCGTCCATCACGATCGCGCCCATTCCCACCAAGCAGCGCCGGCCGACCGTGCAGGCGTGAAGGATCACCGCGTGCCCGACCGTGCACTCGTCGCCGACGATGAGCGGGATGCCGTCGCCGCCGGCGAGCCGGCTGCTCGCGACGTGCAGTACGCTGCCGTCCTGGATGCTGGTGCACGCGCCGATCGAGATCGCGTTCACGTCGCCCCGGACGACCGCGCATGGCCAGATCGACGCGTCCTCGCCGATCGTGACGCGGCCGATGACGGTCGCGGCGGGATCGACCCAGGCGTTGCGGCCGATCACCGGCGTCCACTCGCGGTAGGGGCGGATATTCATCCGGGGAGCGTGACGAGCTCTTCGGCGCTCGTCGGGTGAATGGCGACCGTGTCGTCGAAGTCGCGCTTGGTCGCGCCGAGCCGGAGCGCCACCGCGAAGCCCTGCAGCAGCTCGTCCGCCTCCATGCCGATGGCGTGCAGGCCGACGATGCGTCGCTCGCGCCCGGCGGTGACGAGCTTGACCTCGGCGCGCCGGCGGCGCGCGGTGATGCCGTGGTAGAGCGGCATGAAATCGTGGCTGAACACCTCGACGTCGTCCCCGTGCGCCGCCCGCGCCTCGGCCTCGGATAGGCCCACGGTGCCGACCGGCGGGTGGCTGAAGACGACGGTGGGTATGAGCCGGTAGTCGAGGTGACGATCCGGCTCGCCGCCGAACAGCCGGTCGGCGAGGCGCCGGCCCGCCGCGATCGCGACCGGCGTCAGCTCGCTTCGCCCGGTGACGTCGCCGATCGCGTGGATGCCGGCGACGCTCGTGTCCTGCCGCAGGTCCGTCGCGATCTCGCCGCCGGGGCCCAGCGCGACGCCCGCAGACTCGAGTCCGAGGCCCGCGGTCACCGGCCGGCGCCCGACGGCCCAGATCACGCAGTCGAAGGGACCGAACGTGCGGCCGTCCGCAAGCGTGAGGCGCCGCGCGCCTGCGGCCGGCTCGACCGCGGTGACGCGCGCGACGGTCAGGATCTCGATGCCGTCCGCCTGCATGGCCGCCATCAGTCGCGCGGAGAGCATCTCGTCGAAGCTGCGCAGGATACGGTCGTGGCGAGCGAAGATCGTGACGCGGCTGCCGAGTGCGGCAAAGACGCCGGAGAGCTCTGCGGTAACGTAGCCGCTGCCGGCGATCGCGACCGAGCCCGGCAACTCGCCGAGCGCGAAGAACCCGTCCGACGTGATGCCGAGCGCGGCGCCCGGCAGGTCCGGCACGACGGGCTCGCCGCCGGTCGCGATCACGACGTGGCGCGCAGCGTGCGCCTCGCCGGCGATCTCGACCTGCCCCGCGCCCGCGAGGCACGCGCGGGCGCGAAACAACTTCGCCCCGCTCCGCTCTACGTTCTCGAGGTAGATGCCGCGCAGTCTCTCGACGTACGCGTCCCGGCGCGCCTTCAGCGCCGCGAAGTCGTGGCGCACGGGGGCGAGCGTGAATCCGTAGTCGGCGGCGTCCACCAGCGCGTGGGCAACGTCGGCGGCGTGGTACATGATCTTCTTCGGCACGCAGCCGACGTTCACGCAGGTGCCGCCGAGGTGCCCGGGCTCAGCGATGGCGACCCGCGCCCCGTGGCGGGCCGCACGCTGGGCGCAGGCGAGTCCGCCGCTGCCGCCGCCGATCACGATCAAATCCCAGGACTGCGTCATGTTCCTGCCCAGCGGATGCCGCGAGGGCCGATGTTATACTCGATTCACGCATGGCCTGGATCCTTCTCATTGCGCTCGCGGCGCTCTCGGCGGCGATCGCCGCGGCCGCGCGCCGCGGACTCGCCGGCTTGCAGGACGCCCGCGCGCGGGCCTGGAGCGCGCTCGAGACCCAGCTCGAGAAGCGGCACGCGCACATGATCCAGATCGTCGGCCTCTGCGCGAGGCTCATGAAGTACGAGCACGACACGCTCGAGCGCGTCACCACGACCGGCAGCGCCATCATCGCCGCGGCCCGGCGCGGCAACATGCCCGCGCTCGCCGCGGCGGACAAGGCGCATCGCGCCGCCGTCGAGGTGCTGTTCAGGCTCGCGGCGAACTACCCGCAGTTCGGGACGAGCCGCGCTTTCAAGGCGCTGCGCGAGCGCGCACTGACGCTCGACGGCCGCGTGGACGATCGGCGCGAGGAGTACAACAACGTCGTCAGCGTGCTGAACGTGCGCTGCCAGGCGTTTCCCTACAGCCTCGTCGCGCGGACGATGGGAATGCGGCCCGCTGCGTACCTGTCCTGAACCATGCGCATCGCGACCTGGAACGTCAATTCGCTGCGCGTGCGCATGGATCACCTGCGCCGCTGGCTTGCGGACAACGCGGTGGACGCGGTCGCGCTGCAGGAGCTCAAGCTCGCCGACGAGCACTTTCCGCGGGCCGAGATCGAGGCGTTGGGCCTGCATGCGCTGTGCTACGGGCAAAAGACCTACAACGGCGTCGCCATCCTGTCCCGCACCCAGGCACTGGAATGCGCGTTCGGCATCCCGGAGGATGCGGATCCGCAGCGGCGGGTCATCGCCGCGGGCGTAGGCCCGATCCGGCTCGTGAACGTGTACGTGCCGAACGGCCAGGCCGTCGGCTCGGAGAAGTACACGTACAAGCTCGCGTGGCTCGAGCGCCTGCGTACCTACCTGGCGGCGCTCCTCGCTTCGAACGAATACCTGCTGGTCGTCGGCGACTTCAACATCGCGCCGGAAGACCGCGACGTGCACGACCCGGCAGCGTGGGAGGGGTCGGTACACGTCAGCGCTGCGGAACGCGAGGCGCTCGGCAGGATCACGGCGCTCGGCCTTTCCGACCTGTTCCGTCGCTTCGACCAGCCGAAGAACGCCTGGAGCTGGTGGGACTACCGCATGAACGCGTTTCGCCGCGACCTGGGCCTCCGCATCGACTTGATGCTCGCGTCGCCGGCGCTCGCCGCGCGCTGCACGGCTTGCACGATCGACCGTGCGCCGCGGACCTGGGAGCGGCCATCCGACCACGCCCCGGTCGCGGCTACATTTGACATAGAGTGAGTCCCGGGTTGTGATGCCGCGCATGTCCGCGGCAGCCCAGCGAGTTCTGGCGCCCCTCCGGGGCGTAAACTCGACCCCGGAAACGCCGTACAAGAAGGCTAAACGCCCCGTGCCAAGGCCTTGTCGCCGCAGCGATTTTGACGTCACAGATACCGTCCAGGTGAGCCGGCCCGCGGCGGTGCGCGAGGCGATCCTCGAGCTCTACTCCAGCACCTGGCCGGGCGCGCCGCACGAAGTGCTCGAGCGCGCCCTCAAGGACTTCGAGAGCCTCTTCACCGGGCGCATGCCCGGCTTCCTCGGCGTCGATACGGTTTATCACGACCTGCAGCACTCGCAGGACGTCGTGCTCGCCATGGCCCGCCTGCTCGCCGGCTACGAACGCTCGCCGGACGGCCCGCGGCTCGGCGCCGAGCGCGGGCTGGTCGCGCTCATCACAGCGCTCTTCCACGACTCCGGCTACATCCGCGAGGCCGGCGAAGCCGCGATCCCGAACGGCGCCGTGTTCACGCGCAATCACGTGACGCGCAGCGCCCGCTTCATCGCCCGCTACCTGCCCGCCACGGGGCTCGCGCAGTGGGTGCCGATCTCGACGCGCATCGTCCATTTCACGGGATACGAAGTGCCGCTCGACCTGCTTCGCGTCGCCGACCCGCGTGACCGCCTCGCGGGCCACATGCTCGGCACCGCCGACATGCTTGCGCAGATGGCGGACCGCTGCTACCTCGAGAAGTGCCGCGACCGGCTGTATGCCGAGTTCGTGCTCGGCAACGTTGCGGTGCACGCGGGCGCGGAAGGCGTGAAGGTCCTCTACGGCTCGGGACTCGACCTCCTGCGACAGACGCCGAAGTTCATCGCCTCGACGGTCGAGAATCGCCTCGGCACGGCCTTCGGCCACAGCTACCGCTACCTCGAGCCGCTGTACAGCGGGGACAACCCGTACATGAACGCAATCCGCCAGAACGTCCAGTACCTGAAGGGGCTCACGCGCGGCAGCCGCTGGCCCATGCTGCGCCGGAACCCGCCGGTATTCACGGTCGAGTCGAACGCGATGGACGGCGTGCGTGCGCTGCTCGTCCGGCACCTCAAGGACGTCTTCGGCGCGCCGAAGCCCCCTGTCAGCGCGAGCTGACCCGCGCGTGGCGCGAGCGCATGCGGGGCGGCGCGTCCACGTCGAGCACGTAGCGCTCGCGTATCGCATGCAGGCGCGCCAGTATCTCCGCCTCCCCCTCCACGCCCGCGCCGGTGACGGCCCCCGCCAGCAGCCGGAAGGTCATGCGCTCGAGCGCGGGATGCGCGACGGGCGCGTACGACAGGTGCCAGGGCTCCGGCTGGACGCCGCGGCCGCGCCGCGTGTAAGGGCGGTAGAAGCCGAACCGGCGCATGTTCGCGCCGAGCCAGGCGGAAAGCGCGGCGAACGGGCCGCCGCGCCGGTATTCGGCCACTTCCAGCTGCGGCGCGTATCCCCGGGCCATCGCCCGGCCGTCGGCGACGTCGATGTCGGTGCCCCAGTGATGACGGCTCGCGCCGGGCAGCGCGGACCACAGCAGGATCGTGTCCACGCGCGCCCCGGGGTCGAGCGTCGCCATGTCGACGAGGCGGCCGGCGCGGTTCCGGGCGGGGCGCTCGCCGCGGAACTTCGCGTTCCAGATCGCGCGCTGGCGGCCAAAGTCGCGGAACGACGAGACGGGCACCAGGTCGAAACCCTCATGCAATGCCGCGTCACGCATTGCAATAAACGGGCGCAGCGCCGCGCGGTGCAGTGCACAACGCGGTTCGGCGAGTTCGGCGAGGTGGCCGCGGTCCCGGCCGGTGAGTTGCATGCCGTTCAAGCGCGGTATGATGAGCGCTTCCGCCGGGGGACGCCAAGAGACCGATGCGCGAATTCCTGAACGCGTACTGGCCGATCGCGGGGCTGGGCCTTGTCCTGGCCATCGCCGTCATCGTCGCCTTGCGATTCAAGCGACGGGTTTCTGGGCCGCTCGCCGACGTGCTGAAGTCGGTGGAGCGGCTCTCGAGCGGCGACTGGACGACGCACGTCGAAGTGCCGATCGGCCGCGTGGGCCAGGCACTCGGCTCCGCGCTCGAGCGCCTGCGCATCAACCTCTCCGACCACGCCGCCACGGGCCGCGCGCTCGACATCATGCTGGACAGCATGAACGACGCGGTCTTCGTGACCTCGCCGGAGGGGCTCATGAAGCGCGTGAACCTCGCCGCCACGCAGATGCTCGGCTGGTCGCAGATGGAGCTGCTCGGGCGCGAACTCGCGTACGTGATCTCCGACCAGGACCGGCCGAATTTCAACATCGAGCAGGCGACAAATGAGGTGCTCGAGCTGACGATACGCACGAAGGCCGGCCAGACGATCCCGGTCTCTCTGTCGGGCTCGGTCATGAGCGCCGAGGACCCGCGCTTCCAGGGCTGCATCTTCGTGGCGCGCAACATCACCGAGCGCAAGCGCGCCGAGCGTCGCATCCGCTACCTCGCGCGCTACGACACGCTCACCAAGATCCCGAACCGCCTGCAATTCCAGCACTCGCTGCAGCAGGCGATCGCGCGTACGCGCCGCGCGGGGCGCGAGCTCGCGCTGATTTACCTCGACCTCGACCGCTTCAAGGAGGTCAACGACACCTTCGGCCATTCCGCGGGCGACCGCGCGCTCGAGATCCTCTCGGAGCGGATGAACCGGAAGCTGCCGCGGGACACCATGCTCGGCCGCCTGGCCGGCGACGAATTTGCCCTGTTCGTCGAGAATCTCCCGGCGGCGACCGACAACCGCGCCGTGATCGGCGCGCTCGCACGCGAGCTCCTCGACGAGCTCGGCCGTCCGTTCCAGCTGAACCAGCACGAGCTCTACGTCACCGGCAGCGTCGGCATCGCCCTGTGCCCGCGCGACGCGGACAACGTCGTCGACCTGATCCGCGACGCGGACGCGGCGATGTACTACTCCAAGCAGAACGGCGGCAACAGCCACAGC
>DATMEC010000322.1:0-7464 GCA_035557125.1 Steroidobacteraceae bacterium | reverse complement strand
CGCATGCGGCGAGATCCGCGGCCACGGCACCCAGTCGTGACGCTGGTCGAGCGGCGATGCACCGGCGGCGAGGCGTTCGCCGATCAAGAAGGCCGTCACCGGCACCGGCAGCCAGCGGAACGCGGCGACCACGAGGATGCTCGCGAGCGCGGCGGCGAGCAGCGTGTTCATCGCCCACCGGGCGAACCGCGCCGGCAGCGAGCGGCTCATGGAACGGGAGGCGTCAGGCGGCGGCGTTGCGCCGCGCCGACTTGACGAGCACCGGCTCGGCCGGCACGTCGTCATGGCCATGGCGGCGGCCGGTCTTCACCTTCGCGATCTTGTCGATCACGTCGATGCCGCCCACTACGCGGCCGAACACGGCGTAGCCGAAATTGCCGGTGCGGTGGTCCAGGAAGCCGTTGTCCACGAGGTTGACGAAGAACTGCGAGGTTGCGCTGTGCAAGTCGTTGGTGCGCGCCATCGCGAGCGAGCCGCGCAGGTTCTTGAGCCCGTTGTCCGCCTCGTTCTGGATCGGCGCGTGGCCGGGCTTCTGCTCCATGTCGGCCGCAAAACCGCCGCCCTGGACCATGAATCCCGGGATCACGCGGTGGAAGATCGTGCCGTCGTAATAGCCCTCGTCCACGTAACGCAGGAAGTTCTGCGCCGAGACCGGGGCCGACTCCTCGTCCACTTCGACGCTGAAGTCGCCGTGCGAGGTCTCGAATCGAACCAGCGGGTTTTTTCCGGGCATGGGCAGGATTCTACCGGCTATCGAGGCAGAGTGCCTTCCGTCACCCGCTCGTGGCCCGCGAGGTCCGGCCGGGTGGCGACGGCGGCGAGTCCCGCGGCCGCGAAGAGGGCGCGCACGGCGGCGCCCTGCGCCGCGCCATGCTCGACGATGAGCCAGCCACCCGGTTCGAGGTGGAAAGGCGCCGCGCAAACGATGGCTTCGATCGCGGCGAGCCCATCGGTGCCACCCAGCAGCGCGGCGCGGGGCTCGTGCGCGAGCGCAGCGAGTGCCGGGTCGCCGGCGGCGACGTAAGGTGGATTCGAAGCGATGACGTCGAAGCGGCTGCCGGCCAGCGGATCGAACCACGAGCCTTCGAGGAAGCGCAGGTTCTTCAATCCGAGCCGGGTGGCGTTGCGCTTCGCGACGGCAAGCGCCGCGGCACTGACGTCCGTCGCCGTCACCGCGGCGTCCGGGCGCTCATGGGCGACAGCGAGCGCGATCGCGCCACTGCCCGTGCCGAGATCGAGGACGGCCGGCTGTCCGCCGTCGCCGAGTGCGGCGAGCACGCGCTCGACGGCGAGTTCCGTTTCCGGCCGCGGCACCAGCACCTCCGGCGTCACCTCGAGGTCGAGCGACCAGAACTCGCGCCGCCCGGTGAGGTACGCGACGGGCTCCCCGGCGAGCCGACGCCGGGCGAGCGACTCGAGTGCCAGCAGTTCTTCGGGGCACAGCGGCCGGTCCGGGTCTGCGGCGAGCGCGGGGCGGCCAGTGCCGGCAACGTGCGCGACCAGGATCTCCGCGTCGAGCGCCGCGGACGGCGACGCGGCGCCGAGCCGCTCCCTGAGCGCCGCGAGCACGCCGGCGACGCGCGTCATTCGAGCGCGGCCAGCTCGTCGGCGCGATGCTCCCGCGCGAGCGCCTCGATCACCTCGTCGAGATTGCCGTCCACGATGTCGTCGAGCTTGTACAGCGTGAGCTCGATGCGATGGTCCGTCAGCCGGCCCTGCGGAAAGTTGTAGGTGCGGATGCGCTCGGAGCGGTCGCCGGAGCCGACCTGGAGCCTGCGCTTCGCGGCTTTCTCGGCGGCGTGGCGTTCGCGCTCGGCGGACAGCAGGCGCGCGCGCAGCAGCGACATCGCGCGCGCGCGGTTCTTGTGCTGCGAGCGCTCGTCCTGGCACTCGACGACGATGCCCGTCGGCAGGTGCGTGATGCGCACGGCCGAGTCGGTCTTGTTGACGTGCTGGCCGCCGGCGCCCGAGGAACGGTAGGTGTCGATGCGGATCTCCGCGGGGTTGATCTCGACGCTCTCGACCTCGGCCACTTCGGGCAGCACCGCGACCGTGCAGGTCGAAGTGTGGATGCGGCCCTGCGACTCGGTCGCGGGCACGCGCTGCACGCGGTGGGTGCCGGACTCGAACTTGAGCTTCGCCCAGACGCCGCGTCCGGCGAAGCGACTGATGATCTCGCGGTAGCCGCCGTGCTCGCCGCGGTTCTCCGACAGCGTCTCGACGCTCCAGCCCTGGCGTTCCGCGAAGCGCGCGTACATGCGGAAGAGGTCACCGGCGAAAATGGCCGCCTCGTCGCCGCCGGCGGCGGCGCGCACCTCGAGGAAGACGCTGTGGTCGTCGAGCGGGTCGGGCGGGATCAGCAGCCGTTGCAGCTCGGACTCGTCCGCGGCGGTCGCACGCTCGAGCTCGGCGACTTCCTGCTCGGCGAGCGCGCGCAAGCCCGCGTCCGGGTCGGCTGCCATCGCGCGCGCCGCGGCCAGTTCGCGCTCGCGTCCGGCGAGCCGCTCGAGCCCTCGCGCGATGGGATCAATGCGCGCGAACTCCATCGACAGGTCGCGGAAACGGTCCGACCGGCCGAGCACTTCCGGGTCGGCCAGCAGGCGCTCGACTTCCGCGCGCCGGTCGGCGACGCGCTCGAGGCGCTGGCGGATCGCCTCTTTCATGGCGTCTCCCGGTCCGTGCGGAACAGGCGCGCGGCCGCCGAAGCGAGCGCGTCGTCGCCGTTTTCCGCGGCCTCGCGCAGGACCGTGGACGGCGCGTGCAGCAGGCGGTTGGTGAGCGCCACGGCAAGCTGCTCCAGCACGGCGTCCGGCGGCTGGCCTGCCGCGAGCTGGCGCCGCGCTTCGGCGAGCAGCGCGTCGCGCGCAGCCTCTGCCTGGCTGCGCAGCTCGCGGATCGCCGGTGCGGCGTCCCGCACCTTGAGGTCCGCCATGAACGTGGCGACGTCGGCGTCGATGATGCGCCGTGCCGCGGCGGCCTCGGCCTCGCGCGCCTTCACATTCTCGTCGACGACCTGCCGCAGGTCGTCGATCGTATAAAGGTAGGCGTCCTCGAGGGCGGCGATCGCAGGGTCGATGTCGCGCGGCACGGCGAGGTCGAGCATGAACATCGGCCGGTGGCGGCGTTCCTCGAGCGCGCGCTGCACGTCGGCGAGGCCGATCACGAGCCCGGGTCGCGCGGTCGAGGAGACGACGATGTCGGCCTGCGGCAGGTGCGCGGCGAGCGCCTCGAGGCGGATCACCGAGGCGGGCAGCCCCTCGGCGATGCGCTCGGCGCGGCTGGTGCTGCGGTTTGCGATGATGAGGCGGCCGATCTTCTGCGCGTGCAGGTGGCGCGCCGTGAGCTCGATCATTTCGCCGGCGCCGACGAGGAGCGCAGTGTGCCGTTCGAAGCCCGCGAACACGCGCCGCGCGAGCCGGATTCCCGCGGAGGCAACCGAGACCGCGTTCGCGCCTATCGCGGTCTCCGTCCGCACCCGCTTGGCCACGGCGAAGGTGGTCTGGAACAGCCGGTTCAGCAGCGTGCCGGCCGTGCCCGCCTGCTGCGCGGCGCGGTACGCGTCCTTGAGCTGGCCGAGGATCTGCGGCTCGCCGAGAACCAGCGAGTCGAGCCCGGCGGCGACGGAGAACGCATGGCGCACCGCGTCCGGTCCCTCGATGCGGTACAGGCATCCGGCCAGCGCCCGGTCGCCGCCGGATTCGGCGACCAGCCAGTTTGCGAGCGCTTCCGGCCCGACGCCGACGCAGTAGAGCTCGGTGCGGTTACAGGTGGAGACGATCAGCGCCTCGGCGAGCCCGGGCAAGGCGCCGAGCGCCGCGAGCGCGCGCGGCAGCCGCTCGGCGTCGAACACGATGCGTTCACGCACCTCGATAGGCGCGGTGCGGTGGTTCAGACCGAGGACGAGGAGAGGCATGCTGTGCCAGGTGCAGAATCCCGCCGGATTGTCCGGTAACGATCCCGGCAGCACAAGCGCTGGGCTATAGTGCCGTGATGCACCTGCCAACGCGCATTGCAGCGGCCCTCCTGCTCGCAGTGGTGGCCGTGCCGGCACTGCCGGCGGAGCGGGGCCGGGGTTGTCCCCGCGGCGACGCGTGGTCGCTGTCGATCGGCGCCGAGCGCTCGCTCGAGCGCGGCGCATGGCCCGAGGCGGCGCGCGATTACGCCTGCGCCGCGCGCGCCAGCACCGACGCCGCCGTCGCCGAACGCGCGACGCGCACGGCCTACGACAACCTGCAGCTCGAGCGGGCTGCCGAGTCCGCGCGCCGCTGGCTGGCGCTCGCGCCCGACAGCGAAGTCGCGCGGCGCTATCTCGCGACCTCGCTGCTGCGGCTGTACGACGAGGACGGCGCCGCGGAGCAGTTCGCGGCCCTGCTCGAGACGTCCTATGCGGACCGTGCGCGCGGCTACGTCGTGCTGCTCGGCATCCTTTCGGGCGAGGACAACGACACGGGTGCGGCGCGAGTGATGGAGCGGCTCGCAGCCGGCGACGCGTCGCTGCCCGAGGCGCAATACGCCGCAGCGATGCTGTGGCAGCGCGCCGAGCACGGCGGCAGGGCGCTCGCCGCGGTGGAAAGGGCGCTTGCGCTGCGACCCGACTACCCGCAGGCGGAATACGCGCGCGTGCGCGCGCTCACGACCGTCGGCCGCCACGACGAGGCGCTTGTACTGTCCACCAGGCTCGCGGCCAGCGGCGACCCCTTCATGCGGCTCGCCCACGCCTGGCAGCTTCTCGGCGAGGAACGGCGCAACGAGGCGGCCACGCTGTTCGAGGAGATCCGCCGCGAAGGCAACGCCGCGTCGGCCGACGCGGCCTCGGCGCTCGCCTCGATCGCGATCGACGAGTCGCGCCTCCAGGAGGCCGAGCGGTTGCTGGAAGACGCGGCGCGCGACCCCGAGCAGGCGGCCGGCGCTCTCTGGCAGCGTGCGCGGATCGCCGAGGAGCGCGGCGACGAGGCGGGGGCCGCGCGCATGTACCAGGCGATCGAAACCGGCCCTCGCGCGCTCGGCGCCCAGCTGCGCGCATACCGGCTGCTGCAGGATGAAGGAGCGCCCGAGATGGCCGAGATGCTGATCGACGACTACCTCGACAGCGCACCGGGCGACGGAGTGGACGTCGTCGCCGGTGTCGCCGCGAATCTCGTCGAGGATGGCCATGGGGACGAGGCGATCGCGCTCATCGACCGCGCGCGCGACCTCCTGCCGGGCGACAGTCTGCTGCTCGCGCGCGCCTTCCTGCTCGAGCGCCTCGATCGGGTGGCCGAGGCCGTCGCCGACATGCGCAAGGTGGCGCAGCACCGGCCCGCCGACCCGACGGCGCTGAACGCGCTCGGTTACACGCTCGTCGACCGCACGCGATCGGTCGAGGAGGGCACGAAGTTGATCGAGCGCGCCATAGCCGAGAAGCCGGATAGTTACGCGATCCAGGATTCGATGGGATGGGCACTCGTGCAGGCGGGCCGCCTCGACGAGGGCAAGGCCTGGCTCGACAAGGCGTGGACCGGCTCGGAAGACCCGGAGGTCGCCGCGCACCTCGGCGAGACGCTTTGGCGCATGGGACGCACCGCGGAGGCGAAGAAGCTGTGGGACGAGGCGCTCGCCGAGAATCCCGAGAGCCGCCCGCTCAAGCGTGCGATCGAGGCCCGCGCCGAGTGACGCGGCGGCTCGCGGCGCTTTCGCTCGTGCTGCTCGCGGGCGGATGCGCGACGTTGCCGGCTCGGGCGCCGGTCGACGACTGGCCGGCGCGCCGTGCCGCGCTGCAGGCGCTCAATGCCTGGGCCTTCGACGGGCGCATTGCCGTCGCGGCCGGCGAGGACGGTTTCTCCGGCGGCTTCGACTGGGAACAGGCCGGCGAGCGTGCCGACGTCGTGCTGTCGGGCCCGATGGGCGGCTCCGCCATGACCATTCAGGTCGTCGGCGACGACGCCGCGGTATCGGTCCGTGGTGAAGAACTGTCCGGCGAGGACGGCGAGGCGCTCTTCGCGCGCTACTTCGGTGCGGACCGCTCGCTGCCGATTGCGGAGATGCGCTACTGGCTGGTCGGCGTGCCGGCGCCGGACTCGCCTCACGAGGCGACCCTCGGTGCGGACCAACGGCTCGCATCGCTGTCACAGGCCGGGTGGCAGGTGCGCTACGACCGCTACGAACCGGTGGGCCCGCTCGCGCTGCCGGCACGCATGGAGCTGACGACGGCGAGCCTGCGACTGCGCGTCTCCGTGTCGAACTGGCGGGTGCCGCCGTGAGCGCGGATGCCTGGCCTGCACCGGCCAAACTCAACCTGTTCCTGCATGTGACCGGCCGCCGGCCCGATGGCTACCACGACATCCAGACGGTGTTCCAGCTCGTCGACCTGGCGGACCGGCTGCACTTCTCGCCGCGCGGAGACGCAGAGATCCGCCGCGTGGACGGCCCGCCGGATGTCGCCCCGGAGGAGGACCTCGCCGTGCGTGCCGCGCACCGCCTCCGGGCGGCCTGCGGCGTTGGCCGTGGAGTCGACATCCGTCTCGAAAAGCGCATCCCTATCCAGGGCGGACTCGGCGGCGGCAGCTCGGACGCGGCAACGACGCTCGTGGCACTCAATGAAATCTGGGGCTTGCGTCTCGCCCCGTCGCTGCTTGCGGTGCTCGGGCTCGAGCTCGGGGCGGACGTGCCGTTGTTCGTCCACGGGGAGACCGCCTGGGGCGAGGGGGTCGGGGAGCGCCTGACCCCCCTGACGCTGCCGGAACGGCACTTTGCCATCGTCTTTCCGGGGGTCGGGATCCGCACGGCCGAGGTGTTTCAGGCTCCTGAATTGACAAGGAAAACCCCCGAGACGACAATTCGCGGCTTCCTGAAGGCAGGTGGACGCAACGATTGCGAGCCGGTGGTGACCGGGCGCAGTCCCGAGGTGCGCCGGGCGTTGGCCTGGCTCGCCCTGCGGGGCGAGGCGCGGATGACGGGCACCGGCAGCTGCGTGTTCGCGGCATTCGCCGACCGCGCGTCCGCCGAAGCGGCCCTAGTGGGCCTGCCGCTGGAGTGGCGCGGCTTCGTCGCTCGTGGGCTCGACCGCTCGCCCTTGCAGGAACGCCTGGCGGCGGAACGCTCCAATGGGAGCGGCAGGTTTTGATACTGGGGTGTCGCCAAGTGGTAAGGCAACGGGTTTTGATCCCGTCATGCGAAGGTTCGAATCCTTCCACCCCAGCCAGATGATTCGCGGGGCGCGGGCATAGGGAGAGTCGCGTGGACCAGTCCACGATGGCGGTGTTCACGGGCAATGCAAACCCGGTGCTCGCGCAGGACATCGCGCGGCACCTGATGCAGCCGCTCGGGCGCGCGCAGGTCGGGCGCTTCAGCGACGGCGAGATCCAGGTCGAGATCATGGAGAACGTCCGCGGCAAGGACGTCTACCTGGTGCAGTCGACCTGCCCGCCGGCGAACGAGCACCTGATGGAGCTGCTCGTGATGGCGGACGCCTGCAGGCGCGCCTCG
>DATMEC010000321.1:0-4305 GCA_035557125.1 Steroidobacteraceae bacterium | reverse complement strand
CGTGTGCGAGACGCCATGCGGCGCGGCGGCGAGCACGGCGCTTCTCGCATGACGTGCTGCGGTCGCGCTTGCATCGGCGATCGAAACGTAGCGCAGGTCGCCGCAGGCCGCGGCGAGGTGCGGGAAGGCGCGGGCCACGGGTTCGCCGGGCTGGCTGTCGGAGGCGATGGCAACGAGCGCGAGGCGCGGGTGGGCGAGCGTGAGCCGGAGAAGCTCGCCCGCGACGTAACCCGTGCCGCCCAGGATGATCGCCGGGACGCGCGCGCTCATGCCTCGCCCCCGTTCTCGCCGGAACGGGCGACCTGCGCCAGCCCCGCGCAGGAAATCACGTGGTCGCCGAGCGCAGCTCCGCTCGTTATCGCGTTGAAGGCCGGCACGTTCAGCTGCTCGCGGATGATGTCGACGCCGACCGAGTTGTCGGTGGAGGGCCCGGTGACGGCGGCGGGCTCGATGCCGAAGCGCTCGCGCAGGAGCTTGACGCCGCCCCAGGCTGCGACCGGGTCGTTGGCGGAGAGCACCACGGCGGTCAGCGACTCGCGGATGTCCGGCGCATCGAGGATCGCCTCGACACCGTAGGCGCCGAGGATGCCGTCGCCGAGCTCGAACACGATGACGTCCGGCTTGCCCGCCGCCATCTCGGTCAGCATCGTGCGCGTTAGCGCCGGGCCCGACTTCGGCGTCGTGGTCACGATGCCGAAGTCGGTGAAGATCATCGAGCGGCGCGCTCCGGAGTCCTCGAACGCGAGGATGTCGCGGCGGAGCGATACTCCCGTCGCCTTGAAGCCGTCGACAACGAGGCCGCGATGGCGCATCCGCGAGATCATCGCGCAGGCGGCCGCGGTCTTGCCCGCTTCCATGCAGGTGCCGGCGAGCGCGACGACCGGCACGCCGTTCGCCTCGAGCGTGGCGCCGTAGTCGAGCTTGCGCAGGCCGACTCGCGCGGGCACGCCGATGCGCTCGCCGAGATAGGGAAAGTGCAGCACGGTGCCGAGCACGCGGCAATCGAATGGCCGGCCCTTCTCGGGGTTCACCGAATCGCAGACGCCGAGCACCCCGCCGATGTTCAGCATCTGGATCACGTCGCCCGGGGCGAGCTTCGCGGGCAGGTGGCCGGAGTAGCCGAACAGCGCCTTGCGGTGGCCGAGCGCGCCGACTACGACGTTGCCGCGCGCGACCTTGGCCATGCGGCCGCTCGTCAGCTCGAGCGTGTTGTACTGCGACTTGTCGGTCAGGATCTCGACCGCGAGCACGATGCCTTCCTCGCAGGGGATCTCGCTGGAGACGCGAAGCTCGTGCGACAGGCCGCAGGCCTGCGCGACGGACGCGATCTTGTCGACGATGATCGTCTTCATCCGGGCCTAGTCCTCGATGCGGTACTCGATGTCGGCGGCCGACTCCTGGCCGGACTCGGCGGAGATCACCCAGCGGTCGCCGATCGTGTAGCGCAGCTTCAGCGTGTTGATCGCGTCCACGAGCGAGATACCGTAACTGACGTAGAGCCGGGGCGAAAGATACTTCCCGAGCACGAGCTGGCTGCCCGCGTCGGCGTCCTGCGTGAGCCCGACGTCGTCGAGGCCGACGTAGCGGCCGAGCTGTCCCGCGAGGAACGCACCGCCCTGTTCCGACGCGCTCGCGCCGTCGTCCGCCGCGCCCGGATCGCCCTGGATGTTCGAGCGGCCGACGATGAGCATCGAGGCGATCTGCGCCTGCGGCAGGCTCGGCTCCGAGAACAGCGTCAGCTGCGGCCGGCGCAGCGGCCCGCGCGCGATGACGCCGACCGTGTAACCCGGCAGCTCGCGCGACGCGCGCAGGTCGACGCCCGGGTCGTTCACCGGCCCGCCGGTGAAGAGCAGGCGTCCGCGCTCGATCTCGAGCTCGCGGCCGTAGGCGCTGTATACGCCTTCCTTCACCTCCAGCTCGCCGGAGGCCACGGCGCTCTCCTCGGGCTGCATGCGGGTGCGCACGGCGCCAGTGATCGTCGCGGAAAGCCCGTATGCCTTCACCGACACCTTGTCGCCGAGCGTGAGCCGCACGTCGCTGGTGACCGCGAACGGATCGCCGTCCTCGCCGGGGGCATCCGGCGTCACGATGCGCTCGTCCGAAGACACGAGCACGGCCCCGGCCGTGTCCGCCGGCCGGATCCGTGCCTCGGGGATCACGACCTCTCCAGTGACGGCGATGCGGCGGTCGTCCAGCCGGAACCGCAGGTCCGGCGAGGCGAGGACGCGCGCTTCCGGCACGTTCGCGACGAGGAGCCGCTCGCCGTTGAGCGCGAGCTCGCCGTTCAGGCGACGGTCGCGCCACCCGAGGCGACCGTCGATCTCGAGCGTCCCTTCGCCCGCCTTGCCGGCGGCGTCGAGCGTGAGTGACGTGTCTTCGAGGCGCAGTGTCGCCTGCAGCTCGCTCAGGCGCAGGTTCGTCAGGTAAAAGTCGAGCGTGCCGTCGGCGAGCCGCGCCTCCCCCGCGAGCATCGGCGCGCCCACGCGGCCGGCGACCGTGAAGTCGAGGTCGGCCTCGCCCGATGCGTTGTCGATCGCGTCGACCAGCAAGGGCAGCAGGCTGAGCTGGCGCGTGCGGCCCCGCACGCTTCCCGCGAGCGGCAGCTCGGCGATCGCGGCGCCCGGCAGGCGCGTCGCGTCCAGCTTCACCGCGAGGTCGAGCGCGGCGGCGTCGGACACGCGCAGGTCGAGGCGGTGCCGATTCGCGTCGGAGTCGAGCGCGAGCCGCGTCAACCCGAGCTCGACGGTGCGGTCGGCCCCGCTTGCGGACTGGTAGGTGAGCGACGCATCGCGGATCTCGGCCTCGAGGTCGGCAATCCACGGCTCGCCTTCGCGGCCGGAGGCCTTCGCGTCGATGGTGAGCTGCCCGCGGTAGCCGGGCGCGCCGCGGCGCTTGGGGTCGAGCGCCTCGAGCGGGAATGCGTCGCTCTTTGCGGCGAGCGACCATTCGCCACCGGCGGTCCAGCGGCCCTCGAAGCAGAAGCTCCGCGCCTCGTAGGCGAGGCAGACCGGATCGAGCGCGGCGTCTTTGCGGCTTGCGGTGAAGCGGCTCGGGGACGCGAGCTTCCAGGGCACCACCCGCGGCCCGCTGGCCGCGATGTTCTCGAGCGCGAGCGTGTAGCGGTCGTCCGCCCAACCGCCGCGACCCCTGAGGGAGACGGCATCCTGGCCGGCGCCGACGCGAAAGGTGAGCGCGTGGTCCTGCATCAGGCCGTCGAGCGAAAGCCGGGTGTCCGAGATCGCGAAGCCGCCGAGCGTGATGCCGTTGGAGCGCAGGCGCAGCCAGGAATGCTCGCGGCCTTCCCGGTCGATGCGCGCGTCGACCGAGAGCACGACCGCGCGGTGAGACCCGAAGGCGAGGTCGTGGCCGGTGAAGCCGATTGCGAGCGACCGCCCGCGCAGGCCCACCATCGCATCCACGCGGCCGCCGAGCTCGGGCAGGATCGCGGACAGGTCGTCCGAGACGAAGCGCGCATCGAGGTTCGCCCCGCGGCCGATCACGCCATCCGCCTGCAATCGCGCAGGCCCGAGCGACAGCGTGAGGTCCTCGAACTCGACCTGGCCCGGCGCGCGCCGAATGCCGCCGCCGCCGCGCGCCGGCTGGCCGCGGAACGTGCCATCGAGTTCGCGGATCCGTGCCGTCCAGGGACCGTCCGCCGAGAATCCCGCGCCGGTACCCTGGAACCCGAACGTCAACCGCCCCGGAAGCTCCGGGCGCAGCTTCGAAGGATCGATACCGGCGGCGCGTCCCGAGACCGACCAAGCCCTCGTGTCGCCACGCTCGAGCGTTGCCGCGAGCGACACACGCCCGCCGAGCACGCGCCAGGACGACGTGTCGACGACGAGCGCCGTGTCGGTCAGGCGGCCCGAGGCGTCGCCGGCGATCGGCGGTCCCTGGGCGGGCGAGAAGTCACCGCTCACGCGATAGCTGAACTCGGTCCCGCCCTCGGCCTCGAGCGTGCCGCGCTGCGACGCGATGAGCGGAGCACCCGCGAGCGGCCAGCGGAATGCGGTCCAGGACGCGGACACGTCGAATGCCGGAGCATCCCCGGTGCGGAGCGTCCCGGAGGCGCGCAGGGAAAGGCCCGGCTCGGCTTCGAGGGCGAGCGATTCGATGTTGACGACCGCATCTTCGTAGCTCGCGCGTGCGTCGAGCCCGACGCCGTTTTCGGGCAGGCCCGGACCGCGCACGGTCCCGCGCGCCGAATAGTGCCGGCGGTCGCCCTCGAACTCGAGTGAAGCCGCGAGCGGCCCCGCGGGGGGATTGGCGACCCACTGCGCGAGGTCGAGGGTTTCGATCGCGGCC
>DATMEC010000320.1:0-4765 GCA_035557125.1 Steroidobacteraceae bacterium | reverse complement strand
GCTCAAGTCGCGCGGCTACAAGCCCGAGTACGCCTCGCGGACGTCAGGCCCCATCAACGCGATCCTCATAGACCCGGCCCAGGGCACTTTCTGGGGCGGGTCGAGCAACCACGGCGAGGACTACGGGATCGCCTGGTAGCGGTCAGCCGGTGGGCTTCGCCTGCGCGGCAGCGGCGGCCTCGAGCCCCGCGACATTGACGCCCGAGGCGAGCGCGGCCTTCAGCTCGTTCATGCTGGCGGCTGAGCCTTCGATCTCGACCGCGAAGCGGTTCGCGACGATCACGCTGTACTCGCCGCTGTTGCTGGTCGAATCCCAGCGCTCGTGGACCATGCGGCCGCTGTCGCGATACGACTTCTCGTAGCCGCCCTGCCACTCGCGCTCTTCCTCGACGCTCGCCCAGGCCGCGAGCCCGAGCAGACCCTGGGCGCCGCCGGTGTCGTTGATCTCGAGCCGGAGGTTCCGGCCCGCGCCGTCCGAGTAGTCGGCGTTCGCCTCCGCGACCTCGAAGCCCATCGCGGCATTGCGTTGCGCGGACAGGCTGGTCCGCGGCAGTCCGGCCAGCGTTTCCGGCAGGAAAGCCTTGATCTGGTCCGCCGGAAGCGCGGCAACGCCTTGATTGCCGCCGACCGCGGCGCCGATGAGCGCTCCCACCGCGGCGGCTGACGGCGCGCCCGCGTTCTGCTCGGCCGACTTCTCGACCTGCTTGCCCGCCTCTTCCATTTGCTTCGCCCATTGCTCGAGCGCGGCGCCGGTGCTGCCCGACTCGAAACCGCTGTCGCCGACCGTCACCGCGGGACCGCCGTAGCCGCCCGCCATGCCGCGGCCGATAACGCTCCAGACGATCGCCCACAGGATCCAGCCGAGGACGATGGCGACGATGATGGCGACCGCGGTGTATCCGGCGGCGCGATCGGCGGGCGCCTTCATGGTGTGCGGCAAGCCGAGATAGAGCAGGTAGACACTGTAAATTGCGGCCGCAAGACCGATCAGCCAGCCGAGCCAGGGGATGAGTTGCGCGACGCCGCCGACCCAGGCGGCAGTCGCCGCGTAGGCGGCCGTCTTCAACGCCTGCACGGAGTCCTTCTGGCCACCGAAAGTCGGTGCGAGCACGTTGATGATGAGCGACCACAGCCAGATTCCGACCAGCCCGAGCAGGTACGTCAGCACGAGCGTCGTGATGGCCGTGCCCATGTCCACGCGGAACGTGCCGATGAAGGTGGAGGTGCCGATCAGCGTGCTCTTCAGGAACATCGCCAGCGGCCCGAGTGCCGACAGGATCAGGATGTAGCGGGTGTAGAGGCCCGAGGCCGTCTCCGGCTCGGCGGCGATGACCGGCCATTCGGTTTTCGGCGTCATCAGGATGTTCTGGACGCGCGTGACGAGATTGCTCATGGCGAATTCCTCCCCCTGGGGCGCGAAGCATAGCGCCAGAGTGCCATTTTGCAGTGCAAACGCGGTATAAGTACGGGAGCCCATGCTCTTGACCGCGCTCTGGTTGCTGCTCTTCGCGGGCCTCGTCCTGTGGCTCGCCTACCACCGTGCCAGCCTCCTGCAGGCGACCCTCGTGTTCGGCGCCCTGCTCGCCGCCTACACGGCCTTCGGGGCCGGCCCGGCGTGGTGGAAGGCCGTGCTGTGGGCGCTCTACGTCCCGCACGTCCTGCTGAACATCCGCCCGCTGCGGCGCGTGCTGATCTCCAACCGCTTCCTGCTCGTCTTCAAGCGGATGCTGCCGCCGATGTCGCGCACTGAACGCGAGGCGCTAGAGGCCGGTACGGTCTGGTGGGACGGCGAGCTGTTCACCGGCGGGCCCGACTGGAACAAGCTGCTCTCGGCGAAGGCGCCGACGCTCTCGGCCGAGGAACAGGCGTTCATCGACGGGCCCTGCGAAGGGCTGTGCCGGATGATCGACGATTTCGACATCACGCACCGCCGCGCCGACCTGCCGCCTGAAGTGTGGGACTACATCAAGAAGAAGGGCTTCTGGGCGATGATCATCCCCAAGAAGTACGGCGGCCTCGAGTTCTCGGCCTACGCGCACTCGACCGTGGTCGTGAAGATCGCGAGCCGCTCGAGCACGGTCGCCTCGACCGTGGTGGTGCCGAACTCGCTCGGGCCGGCGGAGCTGCTGCTTCACTACGGCACCGAGGAACAGAAGAATCGCCTCCTCCCGAGGCTTGCGCGCGGCGAGGAAATCCCCTGCTTCGGACTCACCGGCCCGCGCGTCGGCTCGGACGCGAGCGCGCTGCCGGACACCGGCTTCGTCTGCCGCGGCACATACCAGGGCCGCGAGATGGTCGGCATCCGCCTCAACTTCTCCAAGCGCTACATCACGCTCGCGCCGATCGCGACGATCATCGGCCTCGCCTTCCGCCTCTACGATCCCGACAAGCTCATGGGCGGCGATGAGACCGACCATGGGATCACCGTCGCGCTCGTGCCGCGCGATGCGCCCGGCATCACGATCGGGCGCCGCCACTTTCCGCTGAACGGGCCGTTCCAGAACGGGCCGATCCAGGGCAAGGACGTGTTCGTGCCGCTCGACGCGATCATCGGCGGGCCGAAGATGGCGGGCCAGGGCTGGCGAATGCTGGTCGAGCAGCTCTCGGTCGGGCGCTGCATCTCGCTGCCCTCCATCGCCACCGGCGGCGCCAAGGGCGGCGTGTACTCGTCAGGCGCCTACACGCGCATCCGCCGCCAGTTCAACCTGCCGGTCGGCAAGTTCGAGGGCGTCGAGGCCGTCGTCGCGCGCATGGCCGCGCGCACCTACATCATGGACGCAGCGCGCTCGGTCACGACCGGCGCGATCGACGGCGGCGAGAAGCCCTCCGTGCCCTCCGGCATCCTCAAGTACCACGTCACCGAGCTCGGCCGCATGATCGCGAACGACGCGATGGACGTGCAGGGCGGCAAGGGCATCATGCTCGGCCCGAAGAACTACCTCGGGCGCACCTACCAGATGGTGCCGGTCAGCATCACGGTCGAGGGCGCGAACATCCTGACGCGCAGCCTCATCATCTTCGGCCAGGGCGCGGTGCGCTGCCATCCGTTCGTCCTCAAGGAGATGAACGCCGCCCAGGACCCAGACCGCGAGAGGGGCCTGCGCGAATTCGACATCGCGCTCTTCGGCCACATCCGTTTCACGATCTCGAACTCCGTACGCTCGCTCATCGGCGCCCTCACGCTGTCCAGGATCGTGAAGTCGCCGCGGCCCGGTCCGACCACGCGCTACTTCGAGCACATCAACCGCTTCAGCGCATCGTTCGCGCTCGCGACCGACGTCGCGATGCTCTCGCTCGGCGGCTACCTGAAGAAGAAGGAGAACCTGTCCGCGCGGCTCGGCGACGTGCTTTCGATGATGTACCTCGCCTCGATGGTGCTGAAGCACTTCGAGAACCAGGGGCGGCCGGCTGCGGACCTGCCGATGGTCGAGTACGCCTGCCGCTCGCTGCTGTACCAGGCACAGGAGCAGCTCCACAGCTTCCTGCGGAACTTCCCCGTGCGCTGGCTCGCGGCGGTCATGCGGATCCTGATCTTCCCGCGCGGCCTCACCTACTCCGCGCCCTCGGACCGGCTCAACCCGAAGATCGCCGAGCTCGTCATGAACCCGGGCGAGGCGCGCGAGCGGCTCTGCCACTACGTCTACCGCACGCTCGAGCCCGGCAATCACCTCGGCCTCGTGCAGCAGGCGCTCGAGCTCGCGATCGCGGCCGAGCCGATCGAGAAGAGGATCCGCGTCGAGGGCGTCAAGACCGGCGAGGTCACGGCTCTCGACCTGCCGGGCCAGATCCCCCAGGCGCTCGCCGCGGGCATCATCACCGAGGCCGAGGCCGCGCAGCTGCGCGAATACGACCGCAAGGTCATGGATATCATCCACGTCGACGACTTCGAGTCGCACGAGCTCGCCGCGGGCGGCACGGGCGACGGCCGCGCCGGAGTCGACACCTTCCAGGTCGCGTAGGCGCGCAAAACGCGTCACACCTTGCCCGACACGAGCACTCGCGCCGGTCGAGTGCTATCGGAAAGTTCGACACAGTCTGCAGAATCCAGCGGGGATTGAGCCTCAACTGGCGCCATGGAGCTCCAGACCGTCTCCGACGTGCGTGAGTTCTTCCGCGACGCGCTGCAATCGGCGCTCGGGCACCAGCACCTGCACGTCCAGGACCACACGGAGCACTACATCGTCAACCTGCTGGCGATGTTCGCGCACACGGACGCGCTCTTCGATCCCGACGAGAAGCGCTCCCAGCCCAAGCCGCTTGCGCTCCTGCTCGCCGAGGCGGTGAACGCGCCGGACGACCGGCAGCGCTTCCGCATGCTGCAACGCCTTGGCGACGTCGCACTTTTCGTCGCCGGGTTCCTCGCCGGCGGCTCCTCGCGCCGGCCCGTGGGCGTCGACTACCACATCGCGATGGGCGGCCGCGCCTACGGGACGCTTGCGCAGGCGTCCTGCCACGGCGGCCAGCGCGTTCTCGGCGGCGTGTTCGCGGAGCTCGGGATCAAGTTCCAGCCCCTGGTGGATGCGCTGAACGAGATCGGCGAAGACGCGGCGAAGAACTCGCCGCGCGACATGCTGCGGCTCTACGAGCTCTGGCACAGGACCGGCAGCCCGCGCGCGCACCGGCTGCTCCTCAAGCTCGGAATCCAGCCG
This sequence comes from Steroidobacteraceae bacterium, assembly GCA_035557125.1. GTDB lineage: Bacteria > Pseudomonadota > Gammaproteobacteria > Steroidobacterales > Steroidobacteraceae > SCUD01. Next base: position 116 of record DATMEC010000320.1, on the reverse strand, counting down.
GTGGCCGCCGGCACGTTCGCGAATTGAAGCGCCATGGCCGCACGGGCGCTCGGGCGGCTGGAGGACCTGCTGAACGGCATCTACGACCTCGATACCGGATGTCGCGTCGAAGACTT
>DATMEC010000319.1:0-9643 GCA_035557125.1 Steroidobacteraceae bacterium | reverse complement strand
CCCAGCCGGCCTTCCGCCGCGGTGCCGCGAATCGCATGGCAGGCGGCGCAACCGGTGCGGAAGAAGAGTTCCTGGCCGCGCTGCAACCCGGGATCCGAAGGTGGCGGCGCATCGCGCGCCTGGTGCGCGAGCCAGGCCTCGAATTCCATGGCGGGCTCGGCGACGACGTGGAAGGCCATCAAGGCGTGCTGAGCCCCGCAGTATTCCGCGCACTGGCCGCGATAGACGCCGGCGCGATCGGCTTGGATGACGAGCCGAGTCGTCCGGCCCGGGATCATGTCGACTTTGCCGGCCAGTGCCGGCACCCAGAAGCTGTGGATGACGTCGCTGCTGTCCAGCAGGACCTCGACCGGCCGGTCGAGCGGGATGTGCAGTTCGTTCGCCAGTAGCACGCCGGCGTCGTTGCCGTTCTCGTACCGGACTTCCCACCACCATTGCTTGCCGGTGACGTGGATGCGAAGCGCATCCGCGCTTTCGTGGGAAACGAGCGCGTGGCCGATCCCGAGCGCATATATGAAGAGTGCGACGAGCAGGATGCCCGGCATGACGAGTCCGCCGACGAAAAGCCAGCGCCTGGCATCGACCCGGCGCGGTCCCGCGACGACGCCGGCGATCGCCAGGATGCACACGACCGCAAGGATGACGGCGGCGCCGGCATAGAGAACGAGGCCCAGCTCCTCGATCGGCCAGGCGGCACTGCCTGGTGCAGGATCGAGCGTGGACTGCGCGCGCTCGCCGTTCATCGGTACAGGTAAGCGGCGATGTCGCGCGCCTCGGCCTCGCTTACGTCGAGGTCCGGCATGGCAGTCCCGGGATCCAGCGACGGCGCATCGCGGATCCAGCCGACCAAGTGGTCCGGCACGTTCGGATTGCGGCCCGCGACGTAGACGCGCTTGCGATAGTCGCCGAGAGGTGGGCCGACCGTCCCTCGGGCCTTGGGAATGCCGGGAATGCGATGACAGGCACCGCACTCGAGCGCGATCACGGCGGCGCGTCCGCGCTCGGCATTGCCGCCCGCGACGACGGGCCGTTCGCGGTCGGAGCGCGCGCAGGCGCCCAGCACGATTGCTGCGGCGACGAGACATGGCAACCCGGCAGTGCGCTTCGTCATCACGTTTCAATCCTGGGCAAACAGGAAGTCCGCCATCTCGCGGGCGTGCGCTTCCGACACGTCGAGATCCGGCATCAGGGTTCCCGGGCTGACGCCGGGGGGGTCTACTATCCAGCGCGCCAGGTTTTCCGGCGTGTTGGGCAGCGTGCCGGCGATGTAGCGGCGGGTACGCCAGTCCACGAGCGCAGGGCCGACGTTCGTATCCGGGCCTACGACACCTTCAATCTGGTGGCAGGCATGGCAAGCGTACTGGCGCAGGACGATTTCGCCGCGCTTGTCCTCGTCGTAGGCTTCAGTGCGGCGGGCGGTGGCGACGTCGTCGCTCCTGCAGTACGTCTGCGGCGGCAACGGCGCCAGCCCCACGTACTCCACGCGCGAAAGGGCCGGCAGTTGCTTCAGGAAGGCGACCGTCGCCCAGAGATCTGCGTCCGAGAGCCGGAATTCCCATGCGGGCATGCCGGTCATGCGCACGCCCTTCGCGGTCACGTAATAAAGCCAGGCGGGAGGCCAGTCGCGCGCAGACTCGGTCAGGTCGTTGGGTATCGGCATCATGCCGAGGCCGTGCGGCTCCCTCGAGAGCGCCGGTGCGCCATGGCAATGGACGCAATGCGCGCGAAAACAGGAGCGGCCACGATCGATCATCGCCGCGCCGGTCAGGGCGGGTGCCACGATCTCCCCGGAGTTGGCATTCACGGAATAACGGAGGCCCGTGTCGAGGAGCCAGTGTGTAAACGCGGAGTGTTGTTCGGTCGCCGCGGTGCTGAAGGCGCCCGACAACAGGATGGCGACCCCGGCGAGTATGCCGAGCAGCAAGATCGCGCAGGCACCCAGTACTCCGAACAGGAGCTTGTGCCTGAGCATGAAGCTTGGGCCGTGGCCACGATGACGTGCCATGATCGCGACAACGTCGCGTGCCGACAGCGATGCCGTCCGTCAGACTCTAGCTGTATCGGGCGTAGGCAATCACTTGCGTTCGTCGTTCGTGTCGTCGCCGGCGACCCTTGCCCGCGGCAGCTGCCAGTCGCGATGAATGGCGATCATCCGCAGCCCGAAGCACAGCAATGCGCCGGCAAGCGCGGTTACGGCGGGTGCCAGCCCGAACTGGCTGCCGGCCGCGACCACCGCGGCACCGGCCAGGGCCGCGACTGCGTACAGGTCCGAACGCAGCACGACCGGCACCTTTGCCAGCAGCACGTCTCGCACCATGCCGCCGCCGATGCCGGTCAACATGCCGAGAAGCGCCGCCATGACCGGATGCAGGCCGAATGCGAGGGCCTTGAGGGCGCCCGTCACTGCAAACAGCGCAAGCCCAGCGGCATCGAACAGCTGGACCGGGCTGTGCATGCGCTCGATGAGCGAGTGCCAGCGAAATGCAATCAACCCGGCGAGGAGCGATGCCGCGACGTATCGCCAGTCGCTGAGCGCCGCCGGCGGGACGGCGCCGATCAGCACGTCGCGGGCGATCCCGCCGCTACAGGCCGTGGCGAAAGACAGCACGGCAATGCCGAAGATGTCGAGCTGGCGCCCGCGGTCGCGCCGGCGGCGGCTTACACTACCCGAATGGACCGGATCGACGCGTCGCCGGCCGAGCCCACGGCGCTGTCTCCCATGCGCTTCCCGGTATTCCGGGCGGTCTGGTTCGCCAGCACCCTTGCCAGCTTCGGCGCACTGATCCAGTCGGTCGGCGCCGCCTGGTTGATGATCTCGATCGCCCAGTCGGCGGACATGGTCGCGCTGGTGCAGACCTCGATCGCGTTGCCCGTCATGCTGCTTTCGTTGGTCGCCGGCGCACTGGCCGACAACCGCGACCGCCGCATCGTGATGCTCGGCACGCAGGTCTTCATGCTGACGGTCTCGGTCGTACTCGCAGCCTTTGCCTGGGCCGGGCTGATCACCCCGTGGCTGCTGTTGCTGTTCACCTTCCTGATCGGCTGCGGTTCCGCGTTCAATGCGCCGGCGTGGCAGGCTTCGGTCGGCGACATGGTGCCTCGCACCGAACTGCCGGGCGCGGTCGCGCTGAACAGCCTGGGCTTCAACATTGCGCGCAGTGTCGGCCCTGCGATTGGCGGCGCGATCGTGGCTGCGGCAGGTGCGGCCGCAGCGTTTGCCGTCAATGCGGCAAGCTACGTCGCCCTGATCGTCGTGCTCGCCCGCTGGCATCCAGTCCGCATTCCCGGGATCCTGCCGCGCGAGTCGCTTGGCGCCGCCATGGCGGCCGGCATCCGCTACGCGTCCATGTCTCCTGCCATACGGAATGTCCTGCTGCGCAGCGCAATCTTCGGAGCCGGCGCGAGCGGGCTCGTGGCTTTGATGCCGCTCGTCGCCAGGCACCTGCTGGGGGGCGGTCCGCTGGTCTACGGCCTGATGCTCGGCGCCTTCGGCGTCGGCGCGGTGGCCGGCGCGATCGGTGCGGCGAGGCTTCGCCGCGAGTTCGCGACCGAAACCATCGTCCGCGCCGCCTGCGTCGCATTCGCCATTGCCGCGGCAATTGCGGGCCTCAGCACGAACCTGCCGACGACGATGGCGGGCCTGCTGCTTGCGGGAGCCGGATGGGTGCTCACGCTTGCCACGTTCAACGTCGCGGTCCAGCTGTCCGCGCCGCGCTGGGTGGTGGCCCGCGCGCTGTCGCTCTACCAGATGGCCGCGTTCGGCGGCATGGCCGGCGGAAGCTGGCTATGGGGCGTCGTCGCGGAGCGCGAGGGCATCATGTTCTCGCTGCTGGCCTGTGCGACGGTGCTGCTCGCCTGCGCGGCATTCGGGGCCTGGCGGCCGCTCGCGCAGTCGAAGGACCTCGATCTCGACCCCCTGCGAGACCACTGGAAGGAACCGCAGACGGCCGTGCCGGTAGACCCCAGGACCGGGCCGGTCGTGATCACCATTGAATACGTCATCCGCGAGGAGGACCAGATGCGATTCCTGGTGGCGATGTCGGAACGCAGGCGCATCCGCCGCCGGGACGGCGCGTTGAACTGGCGGCTCCTGCGCGACCTGTCGGACGCGGAGCTGTGGATCGAGCGCTACGAAACGCCGACATGGCTCGATTACCTCCGGCTCAACAACCGGGTGACACGAAACGACGCCGTGGTTCCCGAGTCACTGCGCGCCTTGCACCGCGGCCCCGACGCTCCGCGTGTCCGGCGCATGATCGAGCGCCCGGCCGCAGCCCCATCCGCAGCGCGGGCGGCGGGGCCGGAGAGCGGCTCGATCGTGCCGGACTGAAGCTGCGGATGCGGTTACCATGACGATACATCCAATCGAAAGAGTTGACGGAGAAGTCGATGGCCGACCTGCCCCAAATCTACCTCACGCAGAACGACGCCGACCGCCTGCTCAAGCTGGTCGAATCCCAGCACGGAAAGCGCCTGGAGAAGCTGGAAAGCGAACTGGTGCGCGCGAACGTCGTGCCGCGTGATGAGATCCCGGAAGACGTGGTGACCATGAACTCCCGCGTGATCTTCGAGAACGAGACCACGGGCGAGCGGCGCGAGGTTACATTGGTGTATCCGGGAAGCGCGGACATAGACGCCGGCAAGATCTCGGTCGTTGTTCCGATCGGAACGGCGCTCCTCGGGCTGCGCGTAGGGCAGTCGATCGACTGGGAGCTTCCCGGAGGCGAAAAACAGCGCTACCGCATCGTGAAAGTCCCGTTCCAGCCGGAAGCCGCGGGCGAGGCGGTCTAGGAGCGCCGGTACGATCTACACGTGCCCGATGCACCCGGAGATCCGACAGGATCATCCGGGTAGCTGGGCCGATCGTGCTGTGGGCCGGCTGGCCCAGGCGTCGCATTAGGAAACCGATTCCATAAAACAAGGAGCTGTTGCATGGCTTTCGAACTCCCTGCGCTTCCTTACGCAAAGGACGCACTCGCGCCGCACATGTCTGCGGAAACCTTCGACTTCCATCATGGGAGGCACCACAAGGCCTATGTCGACAAGGTCAACGGCTGGATCGACGAAAAGGGCCTTCAGGGCAAGGCGCTGGTCGAAGTGATCAAGCGTGCGAAGGAAAAGGGCGACAAAGGCCTGTTCAACAACGCGGCCCAGATCTGGAATCACACCTTCTTCTGGAACTGCCTTGCACCGGCAGGCCAGAAGCCGACTGGCAAACTGAAGGAAATGATCGATTCCGGCTTCGGTTCAACCGACGACCTGCTCGAGAAGCTGAAGGAAGAAGCGGTCAATCACTTCGCCAGCGGCTGGGCATGGCTGGTGTTAAAGGATGGCAAGCTGAAGGTGACGTCCTGCCACGATGCCGATACACCCGTGGTTCATGAAGGCGTGAAGCCGCTTCTCACCCTGGACGTGTGGGAACATGCGTATTACATCGATTACCGCAATGCCCGTCCGGAGTTCGCGGACACGGTGCTGACGAACATCATCAACTGGAAGTTCGTGGCCCAGAACCTGGACGGCAAAGGTATTTCGCGCGCTGACCAGAAGCAGGATGGACTCCAGCCCACCCGATGACGAGGCGCGCGAAGGACGGTTACTGCGGGCTCGACGCTGCGATGACGCCGCAGGCGACGCGCTTGCCGGAGTTGCCGGACGGCTGAGTCGTGTAATCGTCAGGGCTCTCGTGCACGACGACCGACTTGCCCATGACGTCCGTATTCTGGTCTCCCAGCAGCGACGTGCCCGCTGCAGTCGTGTCGACTTGGGCAACACCTTCGGCGCTAGAACGTATGTTCAGCAAGTCTCCGGCATGGTGCTCGCCGCCTCCCGGATTGCCGTGCTGAGCCTGGGTCGGGTTGAAGTGGTCGCCGGCGCTGCTGCCGTCGGGCGCGCTGCAATCGCCTTTCTCGTGCACATGGAAGCCGAACTCGGCATTGGGCTTCAGCCCCTGGACCGAGCCGGTGATGCGCACACCGTCTGGCGATTGCGCCAGTGTCACCGAGCCGGTGACGGTGTTGCCCTGGGTCGGCGCGAGCTGCGCGACGGCCTTGGCCACGGCAGGTGAGGCGCCGTCGGGTGCAGGCGGCGCAGTTTCGGGCTCCTCGCGGGAGCACGCAGCCAGCAGCAGGGTCAAACCTATCGCGAAGCTACAGTTCGTCGCCTTCATGATCATGTCTCCGCCGATTCATTGGACTCTTGGGGTAGCGTGCGCGTGGCGCCTTGTTACGTAAAGCAGGCGATCGACGACTGGCATGTAGGCGCCGAACTCACGACATGGGATTCGCCGGAACCTTTGGATCTTCGGGCAGCGGAATGAACTCCTTGTCGTCGAGGTTCGGCAGCTTCATGCGTCCCGCACGCCAATCGCTCTTTGCCTGCTCGATGCGATCGCGCGACGAAGATACGAAGTTCCATTCGATGAAGCGCTCTCCCAGCGGCTCTCCGCCCAGGAGCATCACAATGGCAGGGGTGATCGCCGTGACGACCGCGTCGCCAGGCCCGAAGACTACCATCTGCCCTTCGGCGAAGGTCCGCCCGTCGGCCTCGATCGAGCCCGACGCTACGTAGGCGGCACGCTCCGCATGGCCGGCAGGCAGTTGCACCCGCGCACCGGCGGCGACGTCGCAATGCGCGTAGAAGAGGGGCGAATGCGTATGCACCGCGGCCCTGAGGCCGGACATCTCGCCCGCGACGAGGCGCAGGGAAACACCGCCTTCTTCGGACTTCGGCAGGTCTTTGCCGGCATGGTGCGCGAATGCCGGCTCGACTTCCTCGTGTTCCTTCGGCAACGCGACCCATGCCTGGATGCCGCTCAGGTGCCCGCCCTCGCGGCGTGCGCGCTCGAAGCGCTCGGAATGCGTGATGCCGCGGCCCGCTGTCATCCAGTTGACCTCGAACGGCCGGATCGGCTGCTCGGAGCCGAGGCTGTCGCGATGCATGATCTCGCCTTCGAACAGGTAAGTCACCGTCGCGAGGCCGATGTGAGGATGGGGCCGCACGTCCACGGTTCGTGGAATGCCGGACGGAAAATCGATCGGGCCCATGTGATCGAAGAAGACGAACGGTCCCACCATGCGCCGCCGCGGATACGGCAGCACGCGTCCGACTTCGAATCCGCCGAGATCCCGGCGCCGCTGGTCAATGACGAGTTCAATCATGTTTCGAGTCCTCGACGTGGCTCACGAACCACCGACTATCCGACCTGCACTGACAGCATGGAAATCGACCCGCCGTCGACGCCTTCGACGGGAAAGCCGATGCTCTCGCCTTTCTGGTGACAGCCAAGCACGTAAAGCAGCGGCAGGAAATGGTCGGGTGTCGGTACCGACAGCAGCGCGTCCCGCCCAAGCGTTTCGTAACTGACGAGCGGGCTGAAATCACGTGCGAGCATGTGGCCTCGCGCGGCGCTTTCGAAACGCACGGCCCAATCATAAGGATCGGGCGCGTGGCGGGCCCATGCATAGGCGTGAAGATTGTGAACGAGGTTGCCGCTGCCGACGATCAGCACGCCCTCCTCGCGTAGCGGCGCCAAGGCATTGCTGCTGACGGCGTTCATCGGGTTGCCGTGGCCGAAGAAAATCGCGGGCAAGGCGAGCATGGCTGGCAGTTCTCAACACTCGCTTTGGTTTTCGCGCAGAAAGCGCGCGAGCTGTTCCTTCACGCGCGCGTGATCGCCGGTTCCCCCCAGCGTCCTCGCGCGGCGCATGATTTTCGCCTGCAGGGCCGGCGACAGCCCGTTCCAGTCTTCGAGCAGTGCGGCACCGAGACGCGCGAGTATGCGCAGCTCCGATTCGTCGATCGAGCCGGAATCGCCCGTCGGGGCCAGGGCGCCTCCTTCCCCCTCCCAGCGAGAGAGTGCCCGCGCCCGCATCTCGGCGTCAGTCGGTCGTTTGTCGTTCGTCATCGCGGTTTACCCACGTTGCGCGGCAGAACCAGGCAGGGATGACAGTACCGCACATTCCTGCATCGGGCATACCATACGGCGAGCCCATGAGCACAAGACGCCAGTTCCTATCCGTCCTCACGGCTCCCGGGTTGTTGCTGGGCATTGCGCCTGGCGCAAATTCTTCGTCCCCGGCCGCGGCTTTCGTGCCGGACGGGCAAGCCGACGACGCGGCCGTTTTCGCGGCGGCTCGCGAGCACTTCCTGATTCCTGCGGGAGTCGCCTACTGCAACACCGGCACGCTTGGCGCGTCGCCGCGGGAAGTCGTGCACGCGCTGACGGAGGGCGTCCGCCGCATCGAGGCCGAACTTGCGGCCTGGCCATATGAACAGGCCGATGGCGAGCCGCTGACGGGGTACCAGCAGCTGCTCAAGGCCCGCACGGCGCTGGGACGCTTCGTCAATGCGCCTGCCGCGGAGATCGCGCTGACGCAAAACGCCACGATGGGCATCAACTTCCTCGCCAACGGGCTCGACCTCGCGGCGGGCGACGAGGTCGTGAGCACCGACCAGGAGCACGGCGGCGGCATCTCGCCCTGGCGACTGCTCGCGAAGCGCCGCGGCATCGTCGTCAACGAGCTGCCGCTCGAGCCCGCATTCGCGGGCGGCCCGGACGCGATCGTGCGCCTGTTCGAAGCCGCGTTGACGCCGCGCACGAAAGTCGTCATGTTCAGCCACATCACGAGCGGGCTCGGTGCGCTGCTGCCGACGCGCGAGCTGTGCGCGCTCGCGCGGGACCGCGGAGCGCTCGCGATCGTCGATGGGGCGCAGGCGGTGGGCCAGGTGCAGGTGGACTTGAAGGCACTCGGCTGCGACGCATACGTCGGCAGCCCGCACAAGTGGATGATGGCGCCCAAGGGCACCGGTTTCATGTATCTCCGGCGCGACGTGCAGGATCGGTTCTGGACGACGCTGGCGAGTTACCAGTGGGACAACCACGAGGACGGCGCCTTTCGGTTCATGCAGTTCGGCACGGGAAGCGTTGCCGTGGTGGACGGCCTCGTGGCGGCGCTCGGCTTCATCGACAAGGTCCGCATGCCGCGGATCGAGCGGTGGGACGCGGGACTCACGAAGCGCCTGCGCGACGGTCTCGCAAGCATCCCGAAGGTGCATATTGCGTCACCCGCCGACCCGCGGCTGACGGCGGCCATCACGACCTTTCGCGTCGACGGCATCAAGGCCAAGGCCTTGCAGGACGCGCTGTGGACGAAGGGCGTTCGCGTCCGTGCGCAGGACGACGAGCGGGGGGTTCGGTTGTCCGCTCACCTCTACGTCAGCCCGGCGGACGTGGACGTGGTGCTCGACGTCACCCGTGCGGTTGCCGAGAGTGCGTAGCGGCCCAGGCGTTCAGTCGGTCAGCAACTGGTATCCCAGGATGGCCGCTATCACTCCGCCTGCAATCAGCCATTCGTCGTTGACGCCGTCAATGACGTTGCCATCGTTCTTCCTGCCGTACTTGTTACGGCCGTAGTAGCCGTCGTCGTAGCCGCGCTGGAAGCCCTCGCGGAAATAGTGGTTGTATTCGTCCTGGGCGATGTAGCGGCCGTCGTAGCCGTAATTGGCGTCCTGGTATGCGAAGGCTGAGCGGTAGTCATACCGCCAGCGATCTTCGCGATCCGCCCGCCCGGCCCTGAAACCCTCGTTGTAGCCGGCCTGCAGTGCCTTCTCCAGTTTCTTGATGCCGTACTGGTTCGTCTGG
>DATMEC010000318.1:0-3139 GCA_035557125.1 Steroidobacteraceae bacterium | reverse complement strand
CGGCCGCAAGCTGCATTCGTATTTTCCGGGCGGGAACGGCGGGCAGGTGTACATCGGCATTCCCGAGTTGGACCTGCTGGTCGCTTTCACCGGCGGCAGCTATGCCGACGGCGTGCTGTTCCGGCCGCAGCGCGAGTTCGTGCCGGAGGACATCCTGCCGGCAGTCAGTCCGTGAGGTCACGGCCGCAGGGAGCGAATCCAGGCATCGGGATCGCCGCCGCGCCCGAGTAGTTCGACCAGCGCCGAGCCGACAATGACGCCGTCGACATGCGGCGTGAGTCTCGCAACCTGCACGGCGCTTCGAATGCCGAAGCCGGCGCAGACCGGTATCTTCGCCATCGCGCGGACTTCTGAAAGGTAGTTCAGGGTTTCTGGTCCCAAGGACGCGTCCTGCCCCGTGATGCCATTCATGGTCACGGCATACAGGAATCCCTCGCTCTCGGCGGCGAGCCGCGCGCGCCGCTGCTGCGGTGTCGTCGGCGCGACGAACTGCACGAGGGCGATGCCTTCCGCCTTCAACGCCTCGCGGAGCTCGACGGACTCCTCGAGCGGCAGGTCGGGCACGATGAAACCCTGGATGCCGGCGCGCCGCGCCGCACTTGGAAGCCGTTGCAGGCCAAAGGCCAAAAGGGGATTGCAGTAGCTCATGAGGAGGAGCGGCGCACCGGCAATGGGACCTGAGGACTCGAGCGCATCGAGCAGCCAGCGCAGCGACACGCCCTGCGCCAGCGCTTCGCGGCTCGAACGCTGGATCGTTGTGCCATCAGCCATCGGATCGCTGAACGGCACGCCGATCTCGACCACGTCGGCTGCGCGCGCAACTGCGCGCAAGGTGTGGATGAAGCCCGCCTTGGCGGGGTAGCCAGCCGTCAGGTAGGCGACGATCGCGGGCGTGCCCCTTACGCGCGCGTCGCAGATCGCCTGCGTAATTGCATTCACACCGTGGTCGTCCCGCCGGCCAATATGGTTCGCTCCAGCGTCTGCAGGTCCTTGTCGCCGCGCCCTGACACGCAAATGAGGACTTGCAGACCGGGGTGCCCCCGCGCCCAGCGGCGTGCGCCCGCGAGTGCGTGCGCAGACTCGATCGCCGGCAGGATGCCCTCGGCTGCACAGCACTCTGCGAGCGCGTCCAGCGCTTCGTCGTCGCCGACCGCTTCGTAATGCACGCGGCCGGCGAGTGCCAGCAAGGCATGTTCCGGCCCTACGGCCGGATAATCGAGCCCTGCGGAGACGGAGTGGGTCTCCTGCACCTGGCCGTCGGCGTCCTGCAGGAGCGGGGCGTAGCAGCCGTGCAGCACGCCGGGACTGCCGTAGCTGATCGACGCGGCGTTCTCGCCGAGTCCGCTGCCGCGCCCGCCGGCCTCGAAGCCGAACAGGGCCACGCCCGGATCACGGACAAAGGCGCGAAAGAGGCCGATCGCGTTCGATCCGCCGCCGACGCAGGCCATCGCCACATGCGGCAGGCGGCCAGTCGCGGCCTGGAACTGCCGCCGCGCCTCCTCGCCGATGATCGACTGCAGCTCGCCCACGAGCCAGGGGTAGGGGTGCGGCCCGACTGCGGAACCCAGGCAGTAGTACGTGCCGTCCGGATCGAAGACCCAGTCGCGCAGCGCCTCGTCGACCGCGGCGCGCAACGTCCGGTCCCCGTTCGTCACCGGCACGACCGTGGCGCCGAAGAGCTGCATCCGGCCGACGTTCGGCGCCTGACGCTCCATGTCGACCGCGCCCATGTAGACCGTGCAGGGCATGCCGAGCCGCGCGCAGGCGGCGGCCGTCGCAACGCCATGCTGGCCGGCGCCGGTCTCGGCAATTACGCGCCTGGCGCCAATGTGCGTCGCCAGCAGCACCTGGCCGACGGCGTTGTTGATCTTGTGCGCGCCGGTATGTGCGAGGTCCTCACGCTTCAGCCAGACCTGCACGCCCCAGCGCTTCGACAACGCGCGCGCATGGGTGAGCGGCGTCGGCCGCCCGGCCCAGGTCGACAGCTCGTCATGAAATTGCGCAAGGAACTTGCGGTCCGCGAGGCACCGCCGTGCGGCAGTCTCGAGCCGCTCGAGCGGAGCAATCAGCGTCTCCGGTACGTAGCGACCGCCGAAGGGCCCAAAGCGACCGCGCTCGTCCGGAAAGCGGCCAGCCAGTACATCGTCGAGAGGAAAAGGCACTTCCTGAGACAGGGATGCACTCATTACAGTGAGACTCCGTTGAGCGCCCGCGCGGCCTTGACGAAGCGGCCGATCAGGTCCGGCGACTTGATCCCGGACTGGATCTCGACGCCGCGCGAGACGTCAACGCCGAAGGGATGCACGGCGTTCACGATCGCGGCCACGTTGCCGCAATGAAGCCCGCCCGCGAGGATCAGGCGCGTCTGGCGCGTGAGGCCGCGGATCTCCGCTTCGTTCCAGCCGGTCCCGTCGTCCGCGGGCGGCCGCTCGAGCAGCAGCCGCTCCGGCAGCAGGTCCGGTGCGGCCGAACGCGTACTCGCGACCGGGAGCAGGTCCAGCGTGCTCGGCAGTTCGAGATTCGCGAGCTCGTCGACGTCCACCTGCAGGGCGTCGGGGCGGAATGTCTTCAGGACGTCGTCCACTTCCGACTGCGTGGTCCTGCGTACGACCGCGACGCAGGCGAGCCGCCCGCGCACCGGGCCCGCCAGGCGATAGGCGCGCTCGGGCGTCACCCGCCGCGGCGATTCCGCGAAGATGAACCCGATCGCGTCCGCACCCGCGAACAGGGCGGCCGACGCGGCCTCGGCATTCATGATGCCGCAGATCTTGATCCAGGGACTCTTCATATCGTACGTCCTGCCTGCACCATGTCCTTGACGAGCGCTCCGGGATCGGCGCGCTTCATCAGCGCGCTGCCAACGAGAGCGGCGCGATAGCCGGCTCTCGCGACCGCCGCTGCGTCCTCCGGCGTGTGCAGGCCGCTCTCGGCGACGCAGGGCACCGAATCCGGCAGGTGAGCCGCAAGTTCGAGCAGCCGCCCCGGGATCACCTGCAGGGTCGCGAGATCGCGGCAGTTGACGCCGACGAGAATTCCTTCGGTTCCCAGCGTGCGGACGATCGCGCGCGCGGTCCTGAGGTCCGACTCGTCGAAAGTCTCGAGCAGCACGAATAGCCCGAGACCGCGGGCGAAGACGACG
>DATMEC010000317.1:0-4251 GCA_035557125.1 Steroidobacteraceae bacterium | reverse complement strand
GTATCAGGTCCATGCAGCGACCCTTTAGAATAATTTCAGGACCGATTCAAGACACGGGCCCGGCGCACGCATCAGCATCCGCGCCAGCCGATGACCATTTGGGGAGTGTCACATGCCGAAGTTCGTGATTGAAAGGGACATACCGGGCGCAGGCAGGCTGAGCCCGGCGGAACTGAAGAAAATTTCGCAGAAGTCCTGCGGCGTCCTCGCCAGCCTCGGGCCCAGCGTGCAGTGGATCCAAAGCTACGTGACGGCCGACAGGCTCTATTGCATTTACCACGCAACGGACGAGTCGCTCGTCATGCGGCACGCGGAGCTTGGCGGCTTTCCGGCCAACAGGATCTCGCGCGTCGCAGCCGTGATCGATCCCTCGACCGCGGAGTAGCGCCCGATCGCCTTCGGCTCGTGACAGGTCTCCGGTCATCGGCACCCGCAGACCTCAACCGAAACCGAACGGAGGCGACGATGAAGATCCTGACGGCCCTCGTGCCGCTGCTGCTGGCTGCCCGTGCATTTGCGGGTGATGCCGCGACGACCCCTGAAGTCCACCGCTACCTGATCGAGCGTACCTTCCCGGCCGGCGCTCTCGACGGGCTCGACGCCGCGACCAAGGCAAAGGTCAACGCGAACAATGCCTCGGTCGGCGTCAGCTGGATCAAGTCCTTCGCCAATGCGGACCGGACGCGGACCTACTGCGTCTATGAGGGCCCGAGCGAAGACGCGATCCGCCAGGCCGCCGCCCTCAACAACCTGCCGGTCGACCGCATCACCGAAGTGCCGGTCGACCTCACGCCGTGACCAACAACCGGGAGAAAATCATGGACAGCAAGATTCTGGGATCTCTCGCGGCGGCACTGCCGCTGCTCGTTCCGGCGGCGGCGCCGGCCGACGAGGCGCACCAGCACGTGGCCGCCGACACGGCCTGGCACGCGGGATCGCCGCTCGTGCAGAAAGTGCGCAAGGCGACTGCGAAGTACCGCGACATCAATTTCGCGATGTCGGAAGGCTATGCGCCCGGCACGCCCTGCGTCAGCGGGCCGAACAGCGGCGCCATGGGAGTTCACTTCATCAACGGCGCGCTGCTCGGCAAGGAGATCGACGCCGAGGCGCCCGAAGCCCTGATCTACGAGCCGCTCCCGAATGGCAAGATGCGCCTCGTCGGCGTCGAGATCATCACGTTCGCCTCGGACTGGGTGGGCGAGGTGCCGGTGCTCGACGGCCACCTGCTGCACTACGTCGGCGAGCCCAACCGCTACGGCATCCCCGCGTTCTACGAGATCCACGTGTGGGCCTGGCGGGACAATCCGGACGGTGCGTTCGCGGACTGGAACCCGCGCGTGACCTGCGCGGGTCAGCCGCTGCCTACGGGATGACCGGCAACTCGATGGCGGACGCCTGCCCGGCCGTGCGCCAGACGCGGTGCGTCGCCTTCACGTAGCTCTCGGGCGGCGCGAACATGATGTTCGGCACGAAGGACTGGGGATTGCGGTCGTAGAGCGGGAACCAGCTCGACTGGATCTGCACCATGATCCGGTGCCCGGGCAGGAACGTGTGATTCAACTGCGGCAGGCGGACGCGGTACTCGAGCACCTTGCCCGGCTCGATCGCCTTCGCGGCCGAAAAATCCTCGCGGTAACGCCCACGCAGGATGTCCGCCGAGACCATCTGCTGGTAGCCGCCGAGCTTCGGGTCGTTCGCGTTCTCGGAAGGCCATACGTCGATGATCTTGACGACCCAGTCCGCATCGCTGCCCGTCGTCGACGCGAACAACCGCGCCCACGGCTCGCCCGCGACGCGCAGCGGCGCCGTCAGCGGCTCGGTCTCGTAGACGAGCACGTCGGGCCGCGCAGACGCGTGGCGCTGGTCGTCCATCAGCCAGTCGCCCCAGGTCGAGCCCTCGGCACCGGAGGAAATCGTCGGGCGCGGGCGATACGGCACGGGCTTCGCCGGATCGGAAGGATATTCATCGTATGCGCCCCTGGCATCAGCAGGCCGCTCGAAGCCGAGGCTGCCGTCCGCACGCAGGTAGAGATCGCGGCTTTTCGCGGCGCAGCCCTCGGCACAGGCGCGCGGCCAGTCGTCGTAGCGCCGCCATGCATCTGCGCCCGTCTCGTAGGCGAGCACGCGCGGCGTGTCCGGCTCGGGCGCGTCCTTCAGGTGGTGGTCGAGGAATGGCTGCATGACCTCGCGGCGAAACCACGCGGCCGTGTCGCCCTCGAATTGCACCATGCCGATGCCGCGGCCTTCGCGCCGGCTCTGCCCGTGGTTCCACGGCCCGAGCACGAGGTGCACGAGACGGCCGTCGGGATCCTTCGGCGCGAGCGACTTGTAGAGCGCCGGTGCGCCGTAGATGTCTTCCTGGTCGAACAGCCCGCCGACGACCAGCATCGGCACCGTGACCGGCTCGTTCGCGAGCACGCGGTCCATGGCCTGCGCCTGCCACCAGTCGTCATACGCCGGGTGCGCGGCGAGCTGGCGCCAGAATCCCATCTGCCCGAGGCCGCGAGAGCCCGCGATGCTGCCTGCCGAACCGCCGCGCAGCCAGGCTTCGTAGGTGTCATAGGCGTCGCTCCACCATTTTTCGGCGCCGCTGCGCGTCGCCTGCTGGTTGTAGGTGAACTCGAGCGCCCCCTCGGCGCGAAATGCGCCGTTGTGGAACCAGTCGTCGCCCATCCACCCGTCTACCATCGGCGCGAACGGCACGGCGGCGCGCAGCGCCGGGTGCGGCCGGACCGTGGACATCAGCACCGTGAAACCCTCGTAGGAACCACCGATCGTGGCGACGCGCCCGTTGCTTTCGGGAATGTTGCGCACCAGCCATTCGATGGTGTCGTACGCGTCCGTCGCGTGGTCAGTCTCGGTCGAATTGAGCGGCCCGCGCAGCGGGCGGTTCATGACGTAGTCGCCCTCGGAACCGTGCTTACCGCGCACGTCCTGGTAGGCGACGATGTAGCCCGCCTCGATGGCGGTGTCCATCATCTGTGGCGCGACCGACAAGAGACGCGAGCTGTTGGTCCGCGCCATGCGCTTGGCTGCGTCGTACGGCGTGCGGGCGAGCAGGATCGGCGCGTCCTTCGCGCCCCTGGGCACGAGCACGATCGTGCGCAGCTTCACGCCGTCCCGCATTGCGACCATCTCGTCACGGCGGACGAAGTCGAAGCTGTCGGTCTTCGGCGTGAAGGTGGCCGGGATCTCGGACACCGAGGGCGGTGGCGCCGCCTCCTGGGCGCGCGGCGCGCCGAAGCCGAGTGCGAACAGTGCGACGACGGCGGCAAACGTGCGGATCATCGACATGCGGTCCTCCTGGCAGGCACCGAAAAACGGGGCCCCGTGGCCCCGTCCTTCGACGCGCGAGCGAGCCGCCAGTTTACGCGGCCTTGCTCTCCGGAATCAGCCCCTCCGCGCGCAGCGCGGCGATGACGGCCTTGCGGCTGCCCACGCGCTTCTGGAAGGCTTCCAGGTTCGTAAATCCCGAGAGGTCGAGTTTCACCGCCCGCGCCCAGCGCGTGAGCGTGAACAGGTACGCGTCCGCCACTGTGAAGTGGTCGCCGACCAGGTAGGTGCGGCCCTCGAGCTGCTTCTCGATCAGCGCATAGCGCTTCGTGAGGTAAGCGAGCCGCTCCTCGCGCACTGCGGGCAGCACGTCGTCCTTGAACAGCGGCGAGTAGGACTTGTGGATCTCGGAGGTCAGGTAGTTGAGCGCCTCCTGCAGGCGCACGCGCTCGAAGCTGCCGTTCGCCGGCGCGAGGCCCGCGGCGGGCGCGCGGTCCGCGAGGTACTGGACGATCGCCGGGCCCTCCGTCAGCAACTGGCCATCGTCGAGCTCGAGCGCGGGCACGTAACCCTTGGGATTGATCTCCCAGAAATCGCCGTCGCGGGCGATGGTCTTGGTCTTCGTGTCCACCTTGACGAGTTCGAGGGGTATGCCGGCCTCGTTCGCGATGATGTGGGGCGAGAGCGAGCAGGCCCCGGGGGAAAAATACAGCTTCATCATTGGTCTCCTTTCAGTGGGTGGAGACAACTTACCATTGGTACTTACTTTTGTATAGTTGCTACCTTCCAGTAAGGGAAAAAATCGACTATCCTGCCGGTAACCGCTCAGGAGAGTTGCCGATGGCCCTCAAGGTCCGCAAGAGCAAGGCACCGCCACCGCCGCCCGGCTGCCCGATGGCCGCATGCATGGCCGTGCTCGGCGGTGCCTGGACTCCGAGCCTCATCTGGAAGCTCTCCGGCGACCCGCGCCGCTTCGGC
>DATMEC010000316.1:0-7679 GCA_035557125.1 Steroidobacteraceae bacterium | reverse complement strand
CGCGCTCGGGCAGGCCGTGAAGAAGGGCCATCGCCCACGCCGCACGATCGTGTTCGCCGTCTGGGACGGCGAGGAGGCCCTGCTCGGCGGCTCGACGCAGTGGGCCCTCGACAACGCCGAGGACCTGCGCAAGAACGCGGTCGCCTACATCAACGTGGACTCCGGCGTGCAGGGCGGCGAATTCGTCGGCGGAGCGACGCCGGCGCTCGCAGAATTCCTGCGCGATGTCACCCGGGCCGTCGTGGACCCCGTCTCGGGCAACCCATTCTACGAGGGCTGGTCCGCCCGCTTCGGGAAGCAGGCGCCGCGCGTCGAGACGATCGTCGGCGCGACCGACTACACCGCATTCCAGGAATACCTCGGCATTTCCTGCATCGACATGTATTTCGACGGGCCGTACGGCGTCTACCACTCGATGTACGACAACTATTTCCGCCAGAGCACCGTCGTCGATCCGGGCTTCAAGATCGGGGTCGGCCTGTCGCGGCTCTGGAGCATCCTCGCCTGGCGGCTCGCAAACACGACAATCCTGCCGATGCGGTACTCCGACTACGCGCGCGCGTCGATCGGCTACATCGAGTCGGCCGAGCAGCACGCGGGCGCTACGAGGCCGCTCGAGCTCAAGGCCGCGCGTGCCGCGGCCGCACGCTGGGAGACGGCGGCGACCCTGTTCGAGCAAGGCCTGGCGCAGGCGGCGCTCGACGCGGCCACCGCGCGCGCGGTTAACGAGCAGTTGATGGAGGTGGAGCGCGCGCTGGTGGAGCCGGCCGGACAGAAAGGCCGGCCATTCATCCGTCACCTCCTCGTCGCACCGCAACCGAGCTATCGCAGCGCGTACCTGCCGCGGATCTGGGACGCGCTGGACCGCGACGACCGCGCCGCCATTCCGGGATATGAGGCGGAAATCGTGGCGGCGTTCGACCGCGCGGCCGGCATCCTGCGCGAGGCGACCACCCTGCTTGAACCGGCCCCGTGATCCAGTAGCGTGTCAGCCTGACGCCGACGGCCGTTGCGCCGCGCGCCGACAGACTGCCGTCTGGTCACGCGTGAACGTGGCCGCAATGCCGCGTTCACGCCTGTCCCATTACCGTGCCAAGCGCGACTTCGAGCGCACCGCCGAGCCGAGCGGCCGCAAGGACGGCGCGCCGCGCTCCGGGGAACTGCGCTTCGTCGTTCAAAAGCACGCGGCACGGAGGCTTCATTACGACCTCCGCCTCGAGCTCGACGGCACGTTTCGTTCCTGGGCGGTGACGAAAGGACCATCGCTCGATCCCGCCGAGCGCAGGCTTGCGGTCGAGGTGGAGGACCATCCGCTCGACTACGGCGACTTCGAAAGCACGATTCCGAAGGGCGAGTACGGCGGCGGAACCGTGCAACTCTGGGATCGCGGCTTCTGGGCACCGCTGCCCGGCGTAACGCCGCAGAAGGCGCTGAAGGCCGGGAACCTGAAATTCCTGATGGTCGGTGAGCGCCTGAAGGGCGAATGGGTGCTGGTGCGCATGAAGCGCGACCGCAACGGCGGCAAGCGAAACAACTGGCTGCTGATCAAGCACCGCGACCGGTTCGCCAGGGAGAATGGAGACACGCTGCTGCGCAAGGACCGCTCGGTCGCCTCCGGGCGGCGCATGGCCGACATCACGGCAGGACGGGGCGACAAGCCGAAGCCCTTCATGAAGGCGCCGCGCCCGAAACCTGCAAAGCGCGCCGCACCCAAACGCGTCGCAGCTAAGCGCGCCCCAGCCGCGCGAGCGAGAGGCACGATCGCCCAGCGACGAGCCGCGGCGTCACCCCCGCGGTTCGTCCCGCCGCAGCTCGCGCGTCTCGTGCCGTTCGTGCCGCCCGGCTCCGGCTGGGGTCACGAGATCAAGTTCGACGGTTACCGAATGCAGATGCGCGTGGCCGGCGGCACGGCCACGCTGCGCACCCGCAAGGGCCTCGACTGGACGAGCCGTTTCCCGGAGATTGCCCGTGCGGGCGAAGGGCTGCCCGATTGCCTCATCGACGGAGAGATCGTGGCCCTGGACAAGCGCGGCGTGCCGAGCTTCTCGGCCCTGCAGGCTGGGCTCGTCGACGAGGAAACCGGAGACTTCATCTACTTCGTTTTCGACCTGCTGCACTCCGACGGCAAGGATCTCCGGAAATCCGCGCTGACGGCGCGCAAGCAACGCCTGTCGGAACTCATCGCTTCGAGCCCGGCGCGCCTGCGCTATGTCGAGCACTTCGAGACGGGTGCCGAGGCGGTCCTGAAGTCGGCATGCAAGATGTCGCTGGAGGGTGTCGTGTCCAAACGCCTCGATTCGCCCTATCGTTCCGGGCGCGGCGACGCCTGGCTCAAGACAAAGTGCCGCGCGGGGCACGAGGTGGTCATCGGCGGCTGGACGGTACGCGAAGGACAGCTCCGCTCGCTGCTCGCGGGCGTCTTCCGCCGCGGGCATCTTGCCTACGTCGGACGCATCGGCACCGGCTTTGGACAGAAGGCCGCGCGCGGGCTCGCCACCCAATTGCGCGCGCTCGAATCGGACACGAGCCCGTTCAGCGGCAAGGACGCGCCGCCCAATGCTGCCGATGTGCGTTGGGCCAAACCGAAACTGGTCGCCGAGATCGCCTTCGCCGGCTGGACAGGGTCCGGAATGCTGCGGCAGGCCGCATTCAAGGGGCTCCGGGAGGACAAGGCGCCGGGTGACGTGGAAGCCGAGCAGGCCACGGCCGCCGAGAATCCCGACGGCAAGAGTGTCCTGGGCGTCAGCATCTCGAACGCCGGCAAGGCACTGTGGCCGCGTGCGGGCGGATCGAAGCCGGTGACCAAGCTCGATCTCGCGCGATATTTCGAGGCCGTCGGTGACTGGATGATTACCCATCTCG
This sequence comes from Steroidobacteraceae bacterium, assembly GCA_035557125.1. Lineage (GTDB taxonomy): Bacteria > Pseudomonadota > Gammaproteobacteria > Steroidobacterales > Steroidobacteraceae > SCUD01. The sequence continues at coordinate 4,817 of DATMEC010000316.1, read as the reverse complement.
AAGGACGGCCGTGCTCCGTCGTGCGCGCTCCCGACGGCATCGCTGGCCAGCGGTTCTTCCAGCGGCACGCGATGCCTGGCACGTCGAACTTGCTGAAACTCGTGAAGCTGCCCGGCGATTCCAAGCCGTACCTGCAGGTCGACCGCGTCGAGGGCCTCGCCGCGATCGCCCAGATGGGCGGCATCGAACTGCACCCCTGGAACTGCGAGCCCGGCAGGCCGAAGGTTGCCGGCCGCCTCGTGTTCGACCTCGACCCCGCACCGGACGTCGACTTCGACGACGTGGTAAACGCTGCGCGCGAGGTGCGCGAGCGGCTGGAGGCCCTGGGCCTTGTCGCCTTCTGCAAGACCACCGGGGGCAAGGGCCTTCACGTCGTGACGCCACTCGCCCAGCCGCGGCGCGGGACGCTGGACTGGGCGACGGCGAAGCGCTTTGCGAAGCTGCTGTGCACCCACATCGCAGCCGAAAGCCCAAAACGCTTCCTCGTCAACATGTCGAAGAAAGCGCGGACCGGCCGCATTTTCCTGGACTACCTGCGAAACGGCGAGAAGGCGACTGCGATCGCGCCGCTCTCGCCGCGCGCGCGCGATGGCGCGCCGGTGTCGATGCCCATCGAATGGCCGCAGGTCAAGCGCGGGCTGAATCCCGCGCGATTCACCGTTCGCACCGTACCCGGCATCATCGCGAAGAGCCGCGCCTGGTCGGATTACTGCAAGTCGGAAAGATCCTTGCCCCGGGAATTCCTGAGGAAATGACGATGAAGAAGACCACCAAGACTCGAAAGACCACGAAAAAGCGGAAGTCCGCCACCCGGTCCGCGGGCGGGCAACGCCGGGAAGCGCGGCCCAAGTCCGGCGGACGCCACCCGCGCGCCGTCTGGAGAGGTGCAATCTCGTTCGGCCTGGTTTACATCCCCGTGCACCTGCACACCGCGGCGCGCGACAGCACGCTCGACCTCGACCTCCTCGACAGCCGCGACTTTGCCGCGGTCGGCTACCAGCGCTACAACAAGCGGACCGGCAAGGTGGTGGACTGGGGAGATGTCATCAAGGGCTACGAGTACAAGAAGGGGCAATACGTCGCGCTGACGGACGAGGACTTCCGGCGCGCCAACGTCGAGGCGTCCCAGACGATCGACATCGTGAGCTTCGCGGAACAGGCGGACATTCCATTCGAGTATTTCGAGCAGCCCTACTACCTCGAGCCCACGGAGGGCGGCGAGAAAACCTACGTGCTGCTGCGCGAGGCGATGCGCAATGCCTCGAAGGTCGCGATCGGGAGCTTCGTGAACCGCGGCCGGCAGCATTTTTGCGCCATCGTCGTCCGCGGCCGCGCGCTGATGCTCAATACCTTGCGGTTCGCCGAGGAGCTGGTCGCGGCCAAGGACCTCGACCTGCCTTCCGCCGATGCCCGGTCAGCCAAGGTGTCGCGACAGGAAGTCGCGATGGCGCGGCGGCTCGTCGAGGAGATGAGCGACGCCTGGAAGCCCGAGCGGTTCAAGGACACCTACCGCCGCGATCTCATGCGCCGCATCAAGGACAAGATCCGCAAGCGCCAGACCCACGAGCTGACCGAGGCCGTGGAACCGACTGAGGAGCGGCCATCCGCCGAAGTAATCGACCTGATGGCGGTGCTGAAGCGCAGCCTCGAGAAGAGCGGCGGCACCCGCAGTCGGCGCAAGGCCGCCTGAAGCGCATCCGGCCTCAGCGTCGCGGCAGCCGTACTTTTCCGGATGGCCGCATATCGGCGGCCAGCACGCTGCGGAAGTAGCGTGAGGCCAGGCGCTTTTGCGCCGCGGTGGCGGACGCCACGCAGTCGCGCGGTATCGAAAGGCGGTACTCGCGCACGTAGGCATCGTTAGCGGTGAACAGCACGCACTGGTGCATGGCGGCTCCCGTCAAGATGAGGCTCTTCGTCCCGAGGTACTCCAGGAGCGTCGCCAGTGGCGTCGCGAAGAAGCCCGAGTGCCTGGGCTTCAGGATGGCGTAGTCGCGCGGTTCTGGAGCGAGCAGTTCGAGGATCGGGGCACCGCGGGATCCGTCACGCCGGCAATGACGCACGAGGCCGGCAAAGTCGGATCGCCAGCGCCCCAGGTTGTCGTTGACGTAAATGACCGGAACCCTCGCCTTCCGTGCACGTTCCGCGAGGCGCGCGATCCGGCGGGCCACCGGCAAGGCCGCGCGCGCCATGGCAGCACCGCCCGGGAATCTGAAATCGGAAACCATGTCGAGGACCAGGAGCGCAACCGTCGACCGGTCCGGCGCAGCCCCGTTCGGGCTGCTGTCGCCCCTCCTCACTAGGGGCTCTGGCTGCAGGGCGGCTTGAGAGCTGCGATGAGGTCCTCGCATTCCGCAGCTCGCGCGGCCTCGTCGTCGCCCGCAAAGCGCACGTGGATGTGCGTGGCACGGCCTTCCGTGATGCATCGGAGCGCCCCCTCGTCCTTGAACGGCTCCGAGAGGTCCGCGGTCTGGCCGACGTAGACCGCCGTGTACTGCCCGCGCGTGGTCTCGCGCGCAAAGATGACGTTGGCGGCGCCCGGGCCGAAATTGGTCCCGAACATGAAGGCGCTGTACCGGTACTTCTTGCCGGAGGCGCCGGTCCAGACATGCAAGCCTTGCCCAACGTAGGTCTGGTCCGGTCGCATCTCTGGTTCTCCCGTGTCACGCCTCGAACGTTCAGCCAGCCGACGATACTCCTGTCCGAACCAGACCTACAGGTGGACTGGCGCGCGGACGACAGGAGCGTGTCGGGGCGCCTCTTAGACTGCCTTCACCATCAGTGGAGGTGCTGCCATGGAAAAATCGACCAGGACCGCCGAGGGCCGGGCGCGACGTGCTGCGAACTCGAAAGACGCGATCGCGCTCCTGAAGGCCGATCACCGGCAAGTCGAGAAGTGGTTTGCGGCGTTCAAGAAGGCGCGAGCCGCGAGCCGCAAGAATACCCTGGCCAAGCAAATCTGCCACGCCCTCAAGGTGCACACGACCATCGAGGAAGAGATCTTCTACCCGGCGTTCCTGGCGGCGACGCAGGACGAGGAGATTCACCACGAGGCCGAGGTCGAGCATGACGGCGCGAAGAAGCTGATCGCCGAGATCGAGGGCGCGGGCCCAGATGACGAGTACTTCGATGCGCGGGTCAAGGTGCTGTCCGAGATGATCAAGCACCACGTGAAGGAAGAGGAAAGGCCGGGCGGCATGTTTGCCGCGGCGCGCAAGTCCGACATGGACCTCGACGCGCTCGGCCAGCGCATGAAGGCGCGTAAGGACCAGCTGGCGGACCGGAAGCTCGACGCCTGACGTGAGCCGTTATGCGACGGTTTCGTGAGAACGGCCTTTCGGCCGTCATCCTGGCCGTCTTCATCGCCTGCATGTTCGCGCAGGCCTGGACGGGCTTGCTTCACTACAACGACGAAAGGCGTCAGCATGGCGATCGAGCTGTCGGTATTTCCGAGTACTTGCGCTCCGGCCACTTCTGGGAAGCAACCGCCGAGAACTGGGAGAGTGAGTTTCTCCAGATGGCAGCGTACGTGTTGCTGACGGTCGGTCTTTACCAGAAGGGATCCTCCGAGTCGAAGGACCCCAACCGTAGCGAGGCCGTGGACCGCGACCCGCGGGACGTGAGCGGCAAGAGGCTCGCCGAGGCGCCGGCGCCCGTGCGGAAAGGCGGCTGGCGGCTGAGGCTCTACGAGCATTCGTTATCGCTCGCCTTCCTCGCCTTGTTCCTGCTGTCGTTCGGTGTCCATGCCGTGGGCGGAGCGCGGGCGCGCAACGCGGAGGAACTCCTCCATGGCGGCGCTCCGGTGTCCGTGACAGAATACCTGGGCACCTCGCAGTTCTGGTTCGAGGCGTTCCAGAACTGGCAGAGCGAATTCCTGTCGCTCGTCGCGATGGTCGTCCTCAGCATCTGGCTCCGCCAGCGCGGCTCGCCGGAGTCCAAGCCGGTCGACGCGCCACATTGGCACACCGGTAAGGAATGATCCGACGGACGCCACCGACGGCGAATCAGTGCCTATCCGGCAGTGACGCATAGGGCTGGCCGCCTAAGGTGGAAGTGAACCCACCCGCGAAGGAGATAGCGATGGAGAATCGAGACCGCACGCGCGACCAGGGATCTCCCGATCGCCCGCAGAACAACCCGACGCCCGGCCAGGAAGGCGACGATCGCTCCGACCCGCGCCGGACGCGTGAAAACGACGATCGCGACAACGAGCGCCAGGCTCCGCGCCGCGACCCCGACCAGACGCCGAAGACGGGCTGAAGCACTCGCTCGATACCAGGCCAAAGAGGCCACCCGCGAGGGTGGCCTTTTTCATTCAGTGCGCCGGAACGACGCCCGTCATCTCGATCGGCTGAGGCACGACCGGATCCCCGAAACCGTCCAGCAGCAACACGACTCCTTCGGCCGGCTCGGCCCTGCCGTCGGCGCGGATCGGCAACGACACGGTCACCGCGGTGTCGCCCGGCTGGAACTCCACGCCTAGCGACAGGCCGAGATCCGAGAGTGGCACTGCGGGATCGGGCGGCGTGACGCCGAACTGTTCGAGGAAGGACGGATCCACGTCGTCGGTGTCGAGCTCGGGGAAACGGCTCCCCGCCGGCAGGAACTGCACGCTCCAGAACGCCCAGTTCGCCAACGGCTCCGAGAGCCGGAAGGTCCAGGAAAACGTGCCGCCCTCGGCGGACGCCACATTGGCGGAAACCACGTCCAGGGTCGGCGCCGGGTCGTCTTCCTCGATCGTGACGGTGCCGGCGAAATCGCCCGTCACGGCGTTCTTCCGCGCAAGCAGCGTAACCTGCGTGACCTGCGCGAAGGGGTCG
>DATMEC010000315.1:0-2385 GCA_035557125.1 Steroidobacteraceae bacterium | reverse complement strand
TCCAGCTCACGATCCTCACCGGCCTGACGCTCGCGCGTCCGCAACCCGGGAGCGAGCTCGAGCGGCGGCTGGTCACGCCCATCACCGCGAAGGTCTTCAGCAACGCGCCGGAGCCGGAATGGATCGCGCCGCTGCGCGCCGGCCGGCTGGCGCCGAATGTGCACGTCCTGGAGTTCTTCCTGGAACCCGGCGCCTGGCTCGGCGTCCCCCTCGTGCAGCAGGCGTACGCAAGCATCAACTACACGCACGTAGCCCGCAGCGCGCTCGCCGAGGGCGCGAACGTGATCGCGCAGCAGGTTGCGCTGCGCCCCGGCGGGCGCGCGAGCCTCGGCACGAATCCCGACGTGACCGCCGATCTCATCCCGATGCTGCGTGCGCGCGAGCGGGCCGGCCTGCCGGTCGCGATCGTCGGCCAGGCGAACGACCGCGTGCCGTTCATGTTCGGAGACGCCGACGTGCCGGCGTCCACGTTCGATTTCCTGGTCGATGACCATCGCGGCTACCACGACCTCATCGCACCGCCGAACCTGCCGATCCCGACCGCCGAGCATGCAATTGCGCTCGCGGCGAGCCTCCTGATCCGCGACGGCGGCACCGTCCAGATCGGCATTGGCGAGCTCGGCGACGCGATCGTGCACGCGATGGCGCTGCGGCATCGCCACAACGCCGATTGGCGACGCGCGCTCAAGGACGTGGGCCTGTTGCCGCGCTTCGAGGCGGACATGCGCACGATGGGCGGCGATGCGCCCTTCGAACAGGGGCTCTACGCAGTCACCGAGATGTTCGTTGACGGGTTCCTGGACCTCTATCGCGCCGGGATTCTGAAACGGCGCGTCGAGCCGGACGGCGCGCTCCTGCACGGCGCCTTCATGCTCGGGCCTCGCGCCTTCTATGAGTCGCTGCGCGCGATGCCGGACGCCGAGCGCGCATTGTTCCGGATGATGCCGGTCAGCTTCACCAACGAGCTGCTCGGCCCGGACTGGGAGACGAAGGTCGCGCAGCGGCGAGACGCGCGCTTCATCAATTCCGCGATGCTGGCAACGCTCGGCGGCGCCGTGGTCTCCGACGGCCTCGCGGACGGGCGCGTCGTCTCCGGCGTCGGCGGGCAGTACAACTTCGTCGCACAGGCGCACGAGCTGCCTGGAGGCCGTTCGATCATCGCCGTGCGCGCGACGCGCACGAGCGGCGGCCGCGTCGAGTCGAACATCCGCTGGAACTACGGGCACACGACGATTCCGCGGCACCTGCGCGACGTCGTCCTCACCGAGTACGGCGTCGCCGACATCCGCGGCAAGAGCGACGCCGACGTCGCCGTGACCCTGCTCGCGATTGCGGATTCGCGCTTCCAGCCGGCGCTCCTCGCCGAGGCGCAGCAGGCAGGCAAGCTGCCGGCGACCTACCGGATTCCCGACGCCCAGCGCGCGAACCTGCCGGAGCGCCTGGAGCGCGCGTTCGCGCCGCACCGCGCGACCGGGCGCTTCGGCGCCCTGCCCTTCGGCACCGATCTCAGCCCGGAAGAGGTGCGTCTCGGCGGCGCACTGCGCCGGCTCAAGGCGCGGGCGGAGACGTTTGCAGGCAAGGCAGGCATCGGCGCCGCAATGCTGCGGCCGCTGCCGCGCGATGCTGAAACCCGCGCGCTGCTGGAACGCATGGGCCTCGCCGAGCCGCGCGGCATACAGGAGCGGATCTATCGTCGAATAGTTGCGGCAGCGTTGAGGTGACCGGAGGGTACGCGCCCCTTCGTGCCTATAGCTCCCGTTTCAGGATCCGACAGCCGCGAGCAACCGGTCGATCATGGACTCGGCCATCGCGCGGTAGCCGCCGCCGAACAGGTTGAGGTGGTTGAGTGCGTGGTAGAGGTTGTAGAGTTCCGTGCGCGTGCCGGCGCCCGCGTCTAGCGGCCACTCGGCCGCGTAGGTCTCGTAGAACCGTGCACCGAAGCCGCCGAACAGCCGCGTCATCGCAACGTCCGCTTCGCGGTCGCCGTAGTACACGGCGGGATCGAAGGTGACCGGCGTCCCATCCGCGAGCATCGCGCGGTTCCCGGCCCAGAGGTCGCCGTGCAGCAGGGACGGCAGCGGGCGGTAGCCGGCAAAGAACGCGGGAATCCGCTCGATGAGCCGGCGGCCGCGATCCTGCAGCCGACCGCCGTGGCCGCCTTCCGCGGCGCGATCGAGTTGGAATCCGAGCCGCCGGTCGCGCCAGAAATCCCCCCAGTCATCGGCGGGCGCGTTCGGCTGCGGCGCCTTGCCGATCGCATTGTCGCGGTCGAGGCCGTAGCGGCTGCCTGCGACGGCATGCAGCCGCGCGAGCGCGGCGCCCATGCGCGCATCGGAGCCGGCATCGGCGACGCACAGGTCAAACCACTCGAGTTCGAGCCAGGCT
>DATMEC010000314.1:0-3278 GCA_035557125.1 Steroidobacteraceae bacterium | reverse complement strand
GTCTTCGACCTCCGGCACGTGCAGGTCATGGTCCTCGACGAGGCCGACCGCATGTTCGACCTCGGCTTCATCAAGGACATTCGTTTCCTGCTGCGCCGCCTGCCGGCGCCCGAGCACCGCCTCAACCTGCTGTTCTCGGCGACGCTTTCGCACCGCGTGCTCGAGCTCGCCTACGAGCACATGAACGACCCGGAGCTGATCCGCATCGAGCCGGAGCGCATCACGGCGGAGCGCGTGCGCCAGGTCATCTACTACCCGGCGATGGAGGAAAAAGCCTCCCTTCTCGTCCATTTGCTCCGCAAGGGCGCGGCCACCCGCACGCTCGTGTTCGTCAACACCAAACGCCTGGCGGAGCGCCTCGAGCGGCTGCTGCGGGCCAACGGTGTCGTCGCCTCGGCGATGTCCGGTGACGTCCCCCAGAGGAAGCGCATGCGAATGCTGCGCGAATTCCACGACGGCAAGCTGGCGGCGCTCGTCGCTACCGACGTCGCGGCTCGGGGACTGCACATCCCCGACGTGAGCCACGTGTTCAACTACGACATGCCGCAGGACCCGGAAGACTACGTGCACCGGATCGGCCGCACGGCGCGGGCGGGCGCGGCGGGCGATGCGGTCAGCTTCGGCTGCGAGCAATACGTCGAGTCGCTGCCGGACATCGAGGCGTTCATCGGCCACCGCATCCCGGTGGGCAGCTACGACCCGGCGGAACTGGCGGAGCTGAAGCCCGCGCACTTCGCACCGCGCTCATTCGGCGACGAGGAGGACGACGGCCCGTCGCCCCGCGATGCCGTCCGTCCCCCGCAGGGCAGACGGCGCCGGCGCTAGCCGCCGGCGCGGGGCGAGAGGCCCTGTGCGAGCTCCAGCACGGACTCCACGCCGGTGAACCCGTTCGCAGCCCTGGCCGGTGCGCGATGCACCGGTCTTCGCACCGCATACAGCCAGCGGATGCCGTGGTCCCGCGCGGCACCGAGCACCGCCGCGTTGTCGTCCGCGAACAGCGTGCGTGCCGGGTCGAAGGGCTCGCGCGCGGCGAGCCTGCCCCAGAACTGCGCATCCTCCTTCGGCACGCCAAAGTCGTGGGAGGAATGGACGGCGTCGAAATGGCGCCGCACGCCGAGGTGCGCATCCTTGATCGCCAGGATCTCCGGGTGGGCGTTGGTGACGAGCGCGAGCCTGCGCCCCGATGCCCGGACGCGGTCGAGGAATTCGCGCGCGTCGGGCAGCCAGTCGATTTCATGGCGTGTCGAGCGCTTCAGGGCGGCGATGTCGAGCGCGAGGGCCCTGCTCCAGTAGTTGATGCAGTACCAGTCGAGCGTCCCGGCGGTCGACTCGAAGATCGGGCGCATCAGGCGCCGGGCTTCCTCGACGCTGACACCGCGGCTCGCGGCGTAGCTTCGAGGCAGGTGCTCTTCCCAGAATCTCTTGTCGTAAGCGAGGTCGAGCAGCGTGCCGTCCATGTCGAGCAGGACGGTGTCGATGACGGACCAGTCGGGCGAATGGGCGCTTCCCTGCACGCGCCTATGATATAACGCGCCACTTTCCGGAGCCGAAATGACCACCGACCCGAACCAGTTGCTGCTCGACGTGACCGCGCTCGCGCGCGAGGCCGGCCGCGCGATCCTCGAGGTCTATGCATCGTCTTTCAGCGTGCAGGAAAAGGCGGACAGCTCGCCGCTCACCGAGGCCGACCTCCGCTCCGAGAAGCTCATACTCGCCGGGCTTCGGCGCATCGCGCCGGAGATCCCGGTGTTGTCCGAGGAATCGGCCCAGGCCGCGTACGCGACGCGCAGGAACTGGGAGCGGCTGTGGGTCGTCGATCCGCTCGACGGCACCAAGGAATTCGTGCAGCGAAACGGCGAGTTCACCGTCAACATCGCGCTCGTGGACAACCAGCGGCCGGTGCTCGGCGTCGTCCATGCGCCGGTGCTCGAGCGCGACTATTTCGCCTGCGAGGGCATCGGCGCGTTCCGTTCCGACGCGACTGCCCAGGGTCGCCCGGTCCGTGTCGCGAAGCACGGCGCCGGCCCGGTGCGGGTGGTCGGCAGCCGTTCGCACCGCGGCAGCTCACTGGATGCCTTCTTGTCGCGGGTCGGCCCGCACGAACTCGTGGAAGTCGGCAGCTCCCTGAAGCTCTGCCTGGTGGCCGAGGGCCTGGCGGACGTGTACCCGCGCCTCGGGCCCACCTGCGAATGGGACACCGCCGCTGGGCAGTGCGTGCTCGAGCAAGCGGGCGGCCAGGTCCTCAAGCTCGACGGCGAGCCACTCGAGTACAACCGCGAGGACACGCTCAACCCGAACTTCATGGGTTTCGGCGATGCCGATGTCGACTGGCTCGCGCTGGTGCGATGACCTGGGGGCTCCTGGTCTCCGTCGCCGCGCTCGCCGCAGCCGTCGCTTTCTGGCATTCGAGCCTCGCGGCCCGCGAGCTCGCCAACCGCGTCGCGCAGGAAACCTGCGCGGGCTCCAACGTGCAGATGCTGGACGGCACGGTCGCCATCCAGCGGCTGCGCATCGTGCGCAGCGGTGACGCCCCGATCGCCTGGCACCGCACCTACGTCTTCGACTACACGGCCGACGGTTACCAGCGCCAGCGTGGGTTCGTCGTGCTGACGGGCGTACACGTCGACACGGTGGGGCTCGGACCTCGCGCCGTATGACTCCCCACTCGCCGGTCGACCTGCACCTGCACTCCACCGCCTCGGACGGCATGCTCGACCCGGCCGCGCTCGTCGCCCACGTGGCGGCCCGCGGCGTGAAGCTCATGGCGCTCACCGACCACGACACGGTGGCAGGCGTCGGTGCGGCGGCGGCGGCAGCGCGCGCTTCCAACATCGCATTCGTGCCGGGCGTCGAGCTGTCGGCGAGCTGGCGCGGGCGGGCGATCCACGTCCTCGGTCTCGCGATCGACCCCGCGTCCCCGGCCCTCTCACGCGCACTCGCCAGGCAACAGGCGCAGCGCGAGGTGCGCGCAGAGCAAATCGCGAGCCGCCTGGACGCGGCGGGCGCGCCGGGAAGCGCGGCACTCGAGGAAATCCGCGCGGCCGGGAGCCTGCCCACCCGCACGCACTTCGCGCGCGCGCTGGTCGCGCTCGGCGTCGCCAGGGACCTGCCCGGCGCCTTCGAGAGATGGCTCGGGCGAGGCCGGCCCGGCCACGTTGCCGGCGAGTGGCCGTCGCTTGCCGAGTCGACGGCGTGGATCGTGGAAGCGGGCGGCAAGGCGGTGATCGCACACCCGATGCGTTATCCGCTTTCGGCCGGCGCCCGGCGCGAAATGTGCG
>DATMEC010000313.1:0-2551 GCA_035557125.1 Steroidobacteraceae bacterium | reverse complement strand
ATGTCGTTGTGCGCCGTGGCGGTTCCTGAAAGCAGGGGACCGACGAGCCGCGGCTCGAACTCCTCGAGGAGCCGCATCGCCTCCACGGCGACCACGCGCATTTCGGTCAGCTCGTTCGCGTGCTCCTCGGCCCCGAACAGGCGCTGGTGCTCCGCGAGCGCGTCCTCGATCTCGGTGTTCTTCGGCAATACGGCGAGGTCGGTGACGCCGAAGCGCTCGGCGGCCTTGCGCTTGGCGACGCCGTAGTCGCCGTGCCCGTGCTCGATCATGAGCCGCGCGGCCTCGCGCGCGAGGGCCTGGCGCATCATGTCGCCGCGGACGGATCGCTTGGCCATTAGAAGATTGGCTCTTCGTACCGCTGCGGCGGCGGCTCGCCCGGCGCGTCGCCCTCGCCCGCAAGGCCCGCCGGCAAGTGGTCGGCGAGGAAGTACTCGAACTCGGTCGGCGACTCCTCGCCGAGCACCGTCGGGTCGGCCGAGATACGCGCAGTCACGACGCCGTCCGGCATCGGCAGCGAGCGCTGGCGGACGCCGTCGAGCGCCTCGCGCATGAAGTAGATCCACATCGGCAGCGCCGTGCGCGAACCCTCCTCGTCGCGGCCGAGCGGGCGCTCCTGGTCGAAGCCGACCCAGGCGGTCGCCACGAGGTCCGGCGTGAAGCCCGAGAACCAGGCGTCGCGGCCATCGTTGGTGGTGCCGGTCTTGCCGGCGATGTCTTCGCGGCCGAGGGCTCGGGCCCGCTGGCCCGTGCCGCGGCGGATCACGTCCTTGAGCAGGTCGGTGATGATCCAGGCGTTGGCTTCCGAGATCGCGCGCGGCGCGGCCACTTCGGGGTCCGGCGCCGGCAGGTTGCCGCCGACGTCGGAGGCGCGCACGACGCCGAGGGGGTTGTCGCCCGGCACGACGACGGGCGGGTCGCCGAGGAACGGCGCAGGCGTCGCCGCACAGCCGGCGCAGGCAACGGGCGCGTCGGTCTCCTCCAGCACCGCGCCGTCTGCGGCGAGTATGCGGTCGATGACGTGCGGCTTCACCAGCGAGCCGCCGTTCGCGAACACTGCGAAGCCGTCGGCCATCTCGAGCGGCGTCAGCTGCGCGGTGCCGAGCGCGGCGGTCAGGTCGGCCGGGATGTGCTCCTTCGGCAGGCCGAAGCGCTGCACGTATTCGCGCGCGTAGCCGACGCCGATCTGCCGCATCACGCGGATGGTCACGAGGTTGCGCGAGCGCGCGAGCGCGTCGCGAAGCCGCGTCGGGCCATAGAACCGGCCCGAGTCGTTGCGCGGGCGCCAGTCTTCCTGCACCACGGCCTCACCCGCGGTGGCGGGGTCGGCGCCGAGGCCAATGCCGACCGCGGGATCCGCCGCCTCGTAGACGATCGGCGCGTCGAGCACGACGGAGGCGGGCGTCAAGCCGGCCTCCAGCGCCGCTGAGTAGATGAAGGGCTTGAACCCCGATCCCGGCTGGCGGCGCGCCTGGACGACGCGGTTGAACTTCGAGGCGTCGTAGTCGAAGCCGCCCGACAGCGCGACGATCGAACCGTCGTGTGGATCGAGCGCGACGAAGGCGCCCTGGACTTCCGGGATCTGCGCGAGCAGCGCCTGGCCCTCGTCCGTCGGGAGTACATAGACGACGTCGCCGATCTTCATCACGTCGCGCGGCGACTTCGGCGTGACCTCGTCGGTGCGCGCCCAGCGGATGCCTTCCATGCCGAGCCGGTAGCGCATGCCGCTCCTCGCCAGGACCGTCGCGTCCTCGGCGGCAGTGCGCACGACGATCGCAGGTATCAGGCCGCCGATCACCGGAACATCCTCGATCAGGGCGGCCAGCGCCACGTCGTCCTCGTCCGTCACCTCGACGTGCCCGGCCGGGCCGCGCCAGCCGTGGCGGCGGTCGTACTCGAGCACCGCACTCCTGAGTGCCACGTCCGCGGCGCGCTGCAGGCGGCTGTCCACGGTGGTGACGACCTGGAAGCCTTCGGAGTAGATTCGCTCGCCGTACTTCTCGAACAGCACCATCCGCACCATCTCGCCGACGTAGGGCGCATCGACCTGGACGCGCGGGCCGTGATGTCCGCGCGCGACCGGCTTGTCCATCGCGACCTGCCAGGCCGCCTCGTCGAGGTAACCGAGCTCGCGCATGCGGCGCAGCACGTAGGTCCGGCGCTCGTTCGCCTGCTCGACGCTCGCGACCGGGTTCTGGCGTGACGGCGCCTGCAGGATGCCGGCGAGGAGCGCCGCTTCCGCCGCGTCGACCTCGCCGAGCCACTTGCCGTAGTAGGTCTCGGCAGCGGCGGCGAAGCCGTAGGAACGCTGCCCGAGGAACTGCGTGTTCACGAACAGCGTGAAGATCTCTTCCTTCGAAAGTTCGTTCTCTAGCGAGAGCGCGAGGAAGACTTCGCGCAGCTTGCGCCGCAATTGCTTCTCTTTCGTGATGAGCGTGGTGCGCACCAGCTGCTGGGTCAGCGTGCTGCCGCCCTGCGAGGCCTCCATCGTCGTCGCGGCGACGACCAGGGCGCGCGCGATGCCCTGCCAGTCGACGCCCGGGTGCTCGAAGAA
>DATMEC010000312.1:0-2683 GCA_035557125.1 Steroidobacteraceae bacterium | reverse complement strand
GAGGCCGGCCCGGCCACGTTGCCGGCGAGTGGCCGTCGCTTGCCGAGTCGACGGCGTGGATCGTGGAAGCGGGCGGCAAGGCGGTGATCGCACACCCGATGCGTTATCCGCTTTCGGCCGGCGCCCGGCGCGAAATGTGCGACGAGTTCGCCGCGGCGGGCGGGCGCGGCGTCGAGGTCATGACCGGCGGGGGCAGCCCGCGCGACCGCGAGGCAGCAATCGCGCTGGCCGTCCGCTGCCGCCTCGAAGGCTCGGTCGGCTCGGACTTCCACGACCCTGCAGTACCGTGGAATCCGCCGGGTCGATTGGCTAAGCTTCCCGGATCGGTCCGGCCCGTTTGGCTGGACCCCGCATTTCCCGTCCTCGAGACCGACACCCTGCCGGCATGACGGACGAAGAGAAGGTCAACACCGAACTGTTCGCGCGCGTGCAGCGGCTGCGCGAGCTGCGCATCGAGCATCGCGACCTCGACGACGTCATCTGCCGGCTGTCCCTCGACATATACGTCGACGAGCTCCAGCTGCGCCGCCTCAAGAGGCGCAAGCTGCTGCTCAAGGACCGGATCCAGCGACTGGAGAGCGAGCTGATACCGGACCTCAACGCCTGATGGACCGTGTCGCGGCAATGTGGGCTGCCGCCAAGGCTTTCGCCGGCGATCCCCAGTTCCCCGTGATCGCGGCCACGGCGATCGTCGTCGTGGCGGGCGTCCTCTGGGGCCGGCGCTGGTACCTCGCGCGCACGAACGGCCATGCGGGCGGGGTCGTCGCCGACGCCTTCGTCGTCGGCGCGCCCTACCTCGCCGGCCTCGTGATCCTCGGGCTCGCCCTGTTCGCCGCGGGAGGCAGTCCGCGGCCGTGGTATGAGACGGCGGCAACGCTGCTCGCGCTGCTCGCGCTGATCCGGCTCGTGACGTACCTGCTCCGGCTCTCGCTCGGCAAGAGCCGCATCATCAAGACCTGGGAGCTGCGCGCCACGCTCATCATCTGGGCGCTGATCGCGGCCGAGGTGCTTGGCTGGCTCGACCCCGTGATCGCCGCGCTCGACTCGATCGGACTCACCGAGGGGAAGAACCGGATCACGATCTGGTCCGTGCTGAAGGCGATCGCGACCGTCACGGTCTTCGTGGTCGCGAGCGCTTGGGTGGCGCGCTGGATAGACCGGCGCGTCAACGCCATCCAGGAACTGGCGCCATCGACGCGGATCGGCATCGGCAAGTTCTCCTATGCGCTCCTGATCGCGTTCGGCGTGCTGTTCGGCCTGCAGGCGTCGGGCGTCGACCTGACCACGCTCACCATCTTCTCCGGCGCCATCGGCCTCGGCCTCGGCTTCGGACTGCAGGCCATCGCCGCAAACTTCGTCAGCGGCTTCGTTCTGCTGATCGACCGCTCGATCAAGCCGGGAGACGTGATCAGCTTCACCGGTGCCACCGGCACCAGCACCACCGGCTTCGGCTGGGTCGAGGAGCTGCGCGGCCGGCACATCGTGATCCGCGACCGCGACGGCGTCGCGACGCTCGTGCCCAACCAGAATGTGATCACCAACCCGCTCATCAACTGGAGCTACGGCCATCCGCGCGTGCGGCTCCGGCTTCCCGTGCGCATCGCCTACCACGACGACGTGGAGCTCGCCCTTTCCCTGCTGCTCCAAGCCGCGGAGCACCCGCGCATCCTGAAGGATCCGCCTGCGGTTGCGCGGCTGCTCGAGTTTGCCGACTACGGCATGGAGGTCGAGTTGCGCTTCTGGATCGGCGACCCGGCCGAGGGCGTCAACAACGTGCGCTCCGACGTCAACCGCCGCATCTGGGCCCTGTTCCGCGACAAGGGCATCACGATCCCGCCGGCACAGCGCGAGATCCGCATCCTCGAGGGTGGCAAGTCCGCCTCCTCGCTCGCGCCGCGCGACTCGAGGCCGATCGCGCCGTCGGAAGACGGGCAGGACTGAGAGTGATACCCGAGGGCGAATACACGCTCTCCTTCGTGCGCAGCCCCGGCCCCGGCGGGCAGAACGTCAACAAGGTCGCGAGCGCCTGCGAGCTGCGGTTCTACGTGGCTACGACGTCCATGCTCGATGAAGGCGGTAAACAGCGATTGCGGGCGCTCGCGGGCCGCCGGCTCACCCAGCACGACGAGATCGTGATCGAGGCGCACCGCCATCGCGGGCAGGAGGCAAATCGCCGCGACGCCATCGGGCGGCTCGAGCAGCTGATTAAGCAGGCGCGCCACGTGCCGAAGCCGCGCAAGAAGACGCGGCCCGGGCGGGCGGCGAAGGCGCGGCGGCTGGAGGGCAAGCGATTGCAGAAATCGAAAAAACTCATGCGTGGACGACCTGCACTCGACTAACGAGTCGCGGGCTTGCGGCGATCTCTCGCGAACCATGTCTGTGTCATTCGGATCTTGCAAACGTTTCGCGGAAACGTTTCTTGCCTTCCGCTCCAGCAGACACTGCACCGCAATTCCCAGGTCCAGCGACTCGCCGGTCCACCGCGTGATGGCGGTCGTTGGCGTGATGCGGATGTCACTCGATTCGTGGACAGTCACGAGGGTGGTCCAATCGCCCCTTTCCGGAAGCGGACTCTCGAACGATGCGCCGTCCATCGCGATCAACGAAGCCTGCGCCACCCGGCTTGAAGATGAACGTGCCGTCCGGTGGCACTCCCGCCTGAAGGAAATCGTTGCCGAAGAAT
>DATMEC010000311.1:0-5552 GCA_035557125.1 Steroidobacteraceae bacterium | reverse complement strand
CCCATTCAACACCCCGCGGATCGTCTGCAGCCGCATTATGTGATGTGATCGGCGTCCTGCAGGGGAGGCATTAAGTCACCATTTAGCCGATTTTTCGGGTTTCCCGCGAACAAGTCCCGGGGTCCCGAGAAAGTGGAGAGCGGCTTGATGGAGCTGGATCGCAACCAGCCTTCCCCAAACAGGCTGCGCGAGAACTTGGCGCCGTGGTTCGACCATCCGGCGGCCTGGCTCGTGCTGCTTTGCTTTGCGCTCACCGTCTTCGCGGCCTTCACCGGCCTCGCCCCCGGCGGCCCAAACGAAGAGTTGGTCGTCCTCCTGACCGCTGCCGCAGTTTCGCTCGCGGCCATCTCGCTCGCCTGGCGGGCGTCGGAACTCCCTGCGCAGAAGCACGAACGGCGCAGCGCCTGGCGCTGGCTCGCGTTCGCGCTGCTGGCGCAGCTCGTCGCCGCGTTCGCCGTGCGGGTTTTGCGGCCGTTCGAGTCGCCGGCCGTGCAGGCGATCGCCGACCTGCTCCAGTTCGCCTTCTTCCCCTGCGCGGCGCTCGCCGCCACCGGGCTCCTGCTGTCGACCCGCGGCAGGGCCTTCGGTCCGCAGTTCTGGCTGGAAGCGACGCTGGTCGCGCTCTGCGTCGGCACCGTGCTCTGGCTCGCATTGCCGCACGACCTCGCCAACGACGCGCTCCCCGTGCGCGGTGAGTGGACGGTCGGCCTCGACGTGGTCCTCGGCGTGCTCGCCGCCATCCTGCTGCTGCGGCGCTCGAACTGGCAGGGCTGGCCGGGGCTCGCGACGTTTGCCCTCGCGCTCGGCACCTTGGTCGGGGCGCACCTGCTCGAGGCGCACGCGGCGGCGGCCGGCGCGGTCTCGCCGTATGCTGGTCCCCTGCGGGTCGCGGCGCTCGCCGCGCTCGGCGTGGCCGCCCACCTCGAGTATCTGCGCCTGGAGCGCCGCGCGCCGCCGATGGATGCCGCGGAGCGCGGCTCGCCGTTCGCGGCGCTCATGCCCTATGCCGCGCTGATGCTCGCCGGCTACGCGCTGCTCGCGCTGCACGACGGCAGCTTCACTGACCCCGCCGGCCTCATCGCCTGGGTGGTCTGCATCGCCGCGGGCCTCCTGTTCGCGCGTCAGGCGATCGCGACGGCCCTTGCGGTCGCCGTGCAGACCGGCCTGGCCTCGCGTTCTGCGGAGGCGCGCTTCAACGCGCTGATCCGCAACACCGCGGACGTCATCGCGATCGTCGACGTCGATGGCACCGTCAGCTACGTGACGCCGACTGCCGAGCGCATCTTCGGCTTCGCGGCCCGGGACCTGATCGGGCAGCACCTCGATGAGCTCGTCGCCTTCGACGACCGGGCGCGGCTCCGTGAATTCCTGGGCCGCGACCTCGCGCGGGCGGGCGCCTCCGCGGTTATCGAGGCGCGCGTGCCGCGCGGAGACGAGCGCGAGCGCGTGGTCGAGATCCACGGCACCAACATGGAAGCCGAGCCGGCGATCGGCGGGCGCCTGCTGAACCTGCGCGACATGACGGATCGCAAGGGCATGGAGGAGCAGCTGAAGCGCATGGCGCTGCACGACCCGCTGACGCTCCTCGCCAATCGCTCGCTGTTCCGTGACCGCGTCGAGCATGCGGTGGCGGTCAGCAGGCGCAACGGCCGCGGCGTCGCCGTAATCTTCGTGGACCTCGACAACTTCAAGCGCATCAACGACACGCACGGCCACGCCATCGGCGACCGCGTGCTGCACCGGAGCGCGCAGCGCCTGGTCAAGGCGACGCGCAACGGCGACACGGTGGCCCGCTTCGGCGGCGACGAATTCGCCGTGCTGCTCGAGAACCTGACGACCAACGACCCGGTGCTGGAGATTGCCGCACGCATCGTCGAGTCGCTGCAGGAACCGCTGGACTTGCCGGTCGCCGACATGCGGGTCGCCGCTAGCGTTGGCATCGCCTTCTCCAGCGCCCACGACGGGGTCGAGGAGCTGATGCGCAATGCCGACGTCGCCATGTACGCGGCAAAATCCGCCGGCAAAGGCCGCTACGCGGTGTACGAGCCGTCCATGCAGCACGCCGAATGCGAGCGGCGCGAGATGGAAACCGAGATCGACAAGGCGGTGCGCGGCGCCCAGTTCTTCCTGCACTACCAGCCGATCGTGGACCTGCGCTCCGGCTACCTGCTCGGCGTCGAGGCGCTGATCCGCTGGAAGCACCCTGCGCGCGGGATGATCAAGCCCGCCGACTTCATCCCGATCGCGGAGGAGACCGGCCAGATCGTCCCGCTTGGCCGCTGGGTGCTGGCCCAGGCCTGCCGCGAGGTGAAAGTCTGGCAGTCGCGCCTGCCGGAGGGCCGCCAGGTGCGCGTCAGCGTCAACGTCTCGGCCACGCAGCTCTCAAAGTCCGACATCTGCGCCGACGTCGGACGCGCGCTCGAGATCTCCGAGCTCGATCCGGGCTGCCTGGTCATCGAGCTGACCGAAACCGCGCTGATGCACAACAGCGAGTCGGTGCTGGCGACGCTCACGTCGCTCAAGAAGCTCGGCGTGCGCATCGCGATCGACAACTTCGGCACGGGCTATTCCTCGCTGTCCTACCTGCATCGGTTCCCGATCGACATCCTGAAGATCGACCGCACATTCGTGGAGCGGCTCGGCGGCGTGGACGGCGGCGAGGACTTTGCGCGCGCCATCATCACGCTCGGCGGGACGCTCGACCTCGAGGTGGTCGCGGAGGGCATCGAGCTCGAGCACCAGCAGCGTGGACTCATCGAGCTCGGCTGCGTGGCGGGCCAGGGTTTCTACTATGCGCGCCCAGGCCTTCTGCATGAGCTCGAGTACTCGGTGCACATGGCTCGCCGCCGCACGCTGGCCGACACGCTGCCGCAGGGTGCCAGGATCACGGCCACGGGCCGTTTCGTGGTCGGCGACCTCAAGCCTGCCGACTTCGTCGCGACCGGAACTTTCGGCCGCGGCATGTCCGACAGGAAAAGGTAACGACCCCGCACGAGCGCCTGCGTAGTCGTCCGATCGACGCGGGCCGGACGCCGGTAGATAGATGCCTCCGCACCAGGGAGGCTAGCCATGGACAGACGTTCTTTCCTGCAGGCCGGTGCCATCGCCGGCACCGGCGCGGCGTTTGCCGCCTATTCCGACGCCGCTCGGTCCGCGCCGGCCCCGGAGGCGGCCGCAGAAACCACCGGCCAGGGCCCCGATGCCGACGTGGCAAACGCCTCGATCGCGCGGCTGCAGCAGTGGATGGATGCGGGCCGGCTGTCGTCGCGGGACCTGGTCGATGTCTACCTGGGCCGCATTCGCGCCATCGATCGCGGCCTCGGGCTCGCCAGTGTGCTCGAACTCAACCCGGATGCCCGGCGCATCGCGGGTGAGCTCGACGACGAGCGCCGCCGGCAGGGCGTGCGCGGCCCGCTGCACGGGATCCCGATCCTCCTCAAGGACAACATCGACACCGCGGACCGGCTCGGCACGCGCGCAGGCTCGCTCGCGCTCGTGGGCCGCGCCGCCCTGCAGGACGCGACGGTGGCGCGACGGTTGCGCCAGGCCGGCGCCGTGATCCTCGGCAAGGCGAACCTGAGCGAATGGGCCAACTTCCGCGGCTTCGGCAGCTCGAGCGGCTGGAGCGGCGCGGGCGGGCAATGCGGCAATCCGTGGGTGCTCGACCGCAACCCCTGCGGGTCCAGTTCCGGGTCCGCAGCCGCCGTCGCCGCCGCGCTCACCGCGGCCGCGCTCGGCACCGAAACGGACGGCTCGATCGTCTGCCCGTCCGGCCAGTCGGGCGTTGCCGGCATCAAGCCCACCGTCGGGCTCACGAGCCGCGCCGGCGTCGTGCCGATCTCGGCCACGCAGGACACAGTGGGCCCGCACGGGCGCTCGGTCGCGGATTGCGCGGCCGTGCTCGGTGCGCTGGTCGGCATGGATCCCCGCGACCCGGCGACGTCGGCGAGCGCCGGAAAATTCCGCCGCGACTATACCCGCTTCGTGAATGCAAACGGGCTCGCGGGGGCCAACATCGGCGTCGCCCGCCAGTTCCTCGGCGTCACCACCGAAATCGACGCCGTGTTCGAGGCTGCGCTGGAAGTCATGCGCAGCGCCGGCGCCAACCTCGTCGACGTCGAAATCCCTTCGTTCGACGAGTACAACGCGAGCCAGGCCGAGCTGATCGTGCTGATCTTCGAGTTCAAGCGCGACCTGAACGCGTATCTCGCGACGCGCCGTGGCGTGCCGGTTCGGACGCTCGCCGACGTCATCCAGTTCAACTCCGACCACGCGCGGCAGGAGTTGCGCTTCTTCGGGCAGGAATTGATGGAGCTTGCGGAAGCGGAGGTCTTCGACGAGGCGACCTACCTGCAGGCGCTCGCGGACGCAAGGCGGCAGGGCGGCGCGGATGGCATCGACGCGACGCTTGCGAATTACGGCGTGGAGGCGATCGTCGCGCCGACGAACCAGCCGGCCTGGCCGACGGACCTCGTCAACGGCGACGCGTTCCTGTTCGGCAGCTCCGGGTTCGCGGCAGTCGCCGGGTATCCGCTCATCTCCGTGACCGCCGGTTACTCCTTCGAGTTGCCGATTGGCCTGACGTTCATGGCCTCCGCCTGGAGCGAGCCGACCTTGATCCGCGTCGCCTCCGGCTTCGAGGCCGCAGCCGGCCGGCGCCGCCGGCCGCGCTTCCTGCGGACCTTGAGCCTCGGCAAGGCGCCGACGGGAACGGGTGGCACCCCGGCCGCGGCGGAAACGGCGAGTAGTCGCGCAACGAAGGCTGCCAAGACGCGTGCACGCCTGCTGGCTCCGCGTTTCTGGCGACCGTCAGGACTCTAAAGAATTCAATGAGTTGAGTGACTGCGCGGGGGGCCATGAGGGCCCCCTGCGGCTTCATCATGGGGCTCAAAACCGGTACCCTAGGCGGCCCTTTCGGGTCCCCAGGAGCTCACACCCCGGACATGAGCGGCCGGCTCTACATTTCGACCTTCGGCTGCCAGATGAACGAATACGACTCGGCGCGCATGGCGGACGTGCTGCGCGAGTCCGCGGGACTCGAACTCACCAGCCAACCCGAACAGGCGGACGTCGTCCTCCTGAACACCTGCTCGGTGCGCGAGAAGGCGCAGGAGAAGGTGTTCTCGCACCTCGGCCGGTGGCGGCTGCTGAAGCGCGCGAAGCCCGGCCTCGTCATCGGTGTCGGCGGATGCGTCGCGAGCCAGGAGGGCGAGGGCATACTCGATCGCGCGCCGTTCGTGGACCTCGTGTTCGGGCCGCAGACCATCCATCGCCTGCCGGCGATGATCGAAGCGCATCGCGCGACGGGCGCGCCGCAGGTGGACGTGTCCTTCCCGGAGATCGAGAAGTTCGACCGCCTGCCGGAGCCGCGTGCCGACGGCGCGACCGCGTTCGTCTCGATCATGGAAGGTTGCAGCCGCTACTGCAGCTTCTGCGTCGTGCCCTACACGCGCGGCGAGGAGATGAACCGCCCGTTCGCGCAGGTCGTCGGCGAAGTTGCCTCGCTCGTGGTGCAGGGCGTGCGCGAAGTGACGCTCCTCGGGCAAAACGTA
>DATMEC010000310.1:0-5107 GCA_035557125.1 Steroidobacteraceae bacterium | reverse complement strand
CCGGGTCGGCCGCTCGCCGGAAAAGGCGACGCGCTTCGGGCGGATGAAGCTGTAGTACTCGTTCTCGATCTGCAGGAGGTTCGCGTTGAGCTGCTGCCACTCGCCGTCCACCTCGACACCCTGCGCCTGGTACTCGGCATGCGGCGTCGAGATCAGGTGCGAGAGGTCGCGGACGTATTCCTCGAGCGAGTTGACCGAGACGTGCACGCCGGCCTGGCTCTTGTTGCGGTAGCCGAGGTCGCTCATCCGCAACGACGTCGCGTACGGCGCCACGAGCGTGCCGTCGTCCCGCTGCTCGAGGCCCGCGGGGATTTCCCGCCCGGCGAAGAAGGAGCGGCACATCGCCGGCGAGACCCCGAACAGGAACAGGATCATCCACCCGTAGCGGCGGTAGTTCCGCAGGAGCGCGAAGTAGGCGTCGTCGACGAGAGCCTGGCCACGCAGCTTCGAGGCCGCCACGGCCTCGAGCACCGGCCAGAGCCGTTCCGGGAAGGAATAGTTGTAGTGGACACCCGAAATCGCCTGCATCATCCGGCCATAGCGCAGGCCGAGGCCGACCCGGTAGACGTGCTTCATGCGGCCGATGTTCGAACTGCCATAGCGGGCAATCGGGATCTCGCTGTCGTCCTTGATCCCGCAGGGCATGCTGGTCGCCCACAGCACCTCGTCGCCGAGTTCGCCGTAGACGAACTGGTGGATGTCGCAGAGGTATTGCTGGAGCTCCCAGGCACTCGGGAACGGCGGCGTGACGAGCTCGATCAGGGCTTCCGAATAGTCGGTCGTGACGTGCGGGTGGGTCAGCGCCGAGCCCAGCGTTCGCGGGTGCGGCGCCTGCGAGATCCGCCCGTCGGGCGTGACCCGGAGAGCCTCCCGCTCGACCCCCTTCAAGCCGCCCGACAGCACGCCGTGCTCACGGGCATTCACGAGCCCCGAAAGGCGGCGTTCGAAGGCGCGGTCGAGGCGGTTTTTGCGCATGGGCCGGCCATTCTGCGGCCCCTGCCAAACTAAGGGAAATTATGGTCGATACTGGCTTGGTCCCGTCCGCGACGCGGTTTACATTGAAGTCCTTCGGCTTCAGCCGCCGTTCACCTGCCGCAAGGCAAGTTGGCGCCATGACGAAAACGACTTCGGGGATGATCGCGCTGGCAACCGCCCTGGCGTTCGCCGGCCCGGCCGCTGCCGACTCGATGCGCTGCGGCAGCAAGCTCATGACCGACGGCGACCCGGCAGACAAGGTCATTGCGTATTGCGGCGAACCCACCAGCATCGAGCGCCGGGAAATCCTCCGGCCCTACTACTTTTACCGGGGCAGCCTGCCCATTTACGGTTCGCACGAAGTCTCGATCGAGCTGTGGACATACAACTTTGGGTCGCACCGGCTCATGTACCGCATCAGGTTCGAGGACGGGCTGCTGGTCGACGTCGACACGTTGTCGCACGGCTACAACGCACCCGCTTACTAACTCAGCCTGACTATGCGTACACACGCAGGCCGGGCGGGAACCCTCGCTCGCGCGGCCGGAACTTTACGCGCTTCGCTCGGGGACCCGCCCGGCCTGCGCGCGTGCGGACGGGCCGGGTGGTGAGCGAGCGAGTGTCCGTTCTGCCGAGCGAGCGATCCAACCCGGCCCGTCCAGCAAGCGCGCGAGCATGATGGGTAGGTGATCGCGGACGCGTTCGTAGGCGCGAGCGAGAAAAACGTCCCCGGTTTGCGACACCGTTCATTGGTTTTTCGACGTCGGCGACATTAAATTGCGCCCCATGGGACGAAACGCCGCTATCGACTGGCTTCCGCATTACCGCGAAGTGCTCGTGGCAACGGCCGTCCGCGCGCTCCGTGACCGCCTCCCGGCGGCAAACGGGTTCGCGCCCGCGGCCGGGCGGCGCGCCTGGCTCACTGCCTCCAGGGATGAGGGCGGTTGGCGCGCCGTGGCGATCGCGGCCGGCGCCGTGTCCGAGCCGGCCACCCTGCGCTGATCCCGTCCGGGCCCTGTCCCGGAATCCCCGCATTTCCGTGAAATCCCTGCCCTGATCGCTCAGGCGGTGGCGGCCCCGCGCACGCGCGTGATGTGACGATAGCGCAGGACCAGGAAGACGGCGCAGGTCACGAGCCCGGCGATGAGCCCCGCCCAGATACCCGAGGGACCGGCGCCCAGCCGGATTCCGAACCACCAGGCCGCCGGAAACCCGATCAACCAGTAAGCGGCAAAGTTGAGCGCCATCGGCACGTTTGCGTCCTTGAAACCGCGCAGCGCCCCTGCCGTCCCCACCTGCAGGCCGTCCGGCACCTGGAATAGCGCGACGAAGAGCAGGAGCCACACGGCGAGCTCGCGCACCGCGAGGTCGGTCGTGTACGCAGCCACGATGGGCTCGCGCAGGACGAGGATCACGATCGAAGACACCGCCATCACGATTCCGCACATCGCGATGCCGCTCCAACCGGCGTTCCTTCCGTCCCGCACCTGGCCCCGACCAACCTGGTGACCGACGTGGATCGTGGTCGCCGAATGCAACGACAGCGGGATCATGAACATGAGCGAGGCATAGCTGATCGCGACCTGGTGCGCCGCCACCGTCACGGTGCCGAGCGTGCTCATGAGCAGCGCGGCCACGGCGAACAGCGCGCCTTCGGACACGACGGAACCCGCAATGGGGATGCCGAGCGCGAGGATCTCGCCAAGGGCGCGGCGGTCGGGACGCTCGAAGCGCGCGAACAGGCCGAAGCGGCGGTACACCGGGTGCCGCCGCTGGTAGGTGTGCATGGTCGCGAGCATCGCCCAGCAGGCGAGCGCGGTCGCGATGCCGCAGCCCCGCGCGCCCTGCGATGGAATGCCGAGCCCGCCGAGCGCGAACAGCCAGTTGCCGGCGAGGTTCGTCGCGAGCCCGACCGCGGCGGTATACATGACGGGCCGGGTCCACCCGATGCCCTCGCTCGTGTAGCGATGCGCGAGAAACACGAGCATGGCGGGCATGCCGAAGCACATGGCGTAGACGTAGCCGGCGGCGTGCGGGATGGCGCGCGGCTCCGTCCCGAACCAGCGCAGCAGCGGCTCGACGCAGGCGAGAGCGCCGACGAGCGGCACCGCCAGCATCGTTGCGAGCCAGATGCCCTGGCGGAAGCGCCGCCCGACTTCCTCGTCGCGGCCCGCGCCATAGGCCTGCGCCACGAGCGGCGACATGGACATCAGCACGCCGAGGCCGAATAGCCAGAACATCTGGTAGTAGCTGCCGCCGACCGCGACGCCCGCAAGCGGTTCGGGGCCGAGACGGCCCGCGACCACGGTGTTCGCGAGCATCATGCCGGCGAGTACCACGTTGTTGACGAGCAGCGGTCCCCCGAGCCGGAGGATCGCGCGCGCATCGCGCGGGAAGGCGTAGGAAAAGCTGCCGGGTTCGCTCATGGGACTCACGGAGCCGCCGGGATGCGCGCCGTGGCGGGCCCGTGGGGATGCTGGCATTCTAGCGGAAGCAGGCAGCCCTGCCCCCAATCGGAGAGCCCACATGCTGGTCGGATCGCAGCCCCGGCGCGTCGCAGTCATCGGCGGCGCCCGCATACCCTTTGCCCGTGCGCACGGCGCCTACGCGAGCGTCGGCAACCAGGAAATGCTGACCGCGTCGCTTAAGGCGGTGGTCGACAAGTACGGGCTGAAAGGCGTGCGCCTCGGCGACGTCGTCGCAGGCGCCGTGATGAAGCATTCGAGCCAGTGGGCCCTGACGCGCGAGTCGCTGCTCGACTCCGGCCTCTCGCCCGAGACGCCCGGCCTCGACGTGCAGCGTGCCTGCGGCACCAGCCTCGAGGCCGCGATCGTGATCGCGAACAAGATAGCGCTCGGCCAGATCGACGCGGGGCTGGCCGGCGGAGTCGACACTGTCAGCGACCCGCCGATCGTCTTCGGCCGCGAGTACCAGCGGCTCCTCCTGCGCGCGCACGGCGCGAAGTCCTTTGGTGCGCGTATCGCGCCTTTCCTCGGGATGCGGCCGCGCCACTTCAAGCCGGTCTTTCCCGGCGTCAGCGAACCGCGCACCGGCCTCTCGATGGGCCAGCACACGGAACAGATGGCGCGCAGCTGGCAGATCTCGCGCGCGGACCAGGACGCGCTTGCGCTCGCGAGCCACCAGAACGCGAGCCGCGCCTGGGCCGACGGATTCATGTCGGACCTCGTGGTCCCCTACCTCGGCCTTGCGACCGACAACAACGTGCGCGCGGACACGAGCCTCGAGAAGCTCGCCAAGCTCCGGCCCTCGTTCGCGAAGGACGGCACGCTGACCGCGGGCAACTCGACACCGATGACGGACGGCTCCGCTGCCGTCCTCCTCGCGAGCGAGGACTGGGCGCGATCGCGCGGGCTCCCCGTGCAGGCCTGGCTGACCTACGGCAAGGCCGCAGCGGTCGACTTCGTCGGCGGCGAGGGCCTCCTGATGGCGCCCGCCTACGCCGTGCCGCCCATGCTGGCCGACGCGGGACTCAAGTTGCAGGACTTCGACTTCTACGAGATCCACGAGGCCTTCGCCGCACAGGTGCTGTGCACGCTGAAAGCCTGGGAATCCGAGAAATTCTGCCGCGAGCGGCTCGGGCTTCCGGAAGCGCTCGGGCCGATCGACCGCGCGAAGCTCAACGTCAAGGGCGGCAGCGTCGCAGTGGGCCATCCGTTCGCGGCGACCGGCGCACGCATCGTTGCGTCGCTTGCCAAGCTCCTTGCCGAGCGCGGCTCCGGCCGCGGACTGATCTCGGTCTGCACCGCGGGCGGCATGGGCGTGACGGCCATCATGGAGAGGCATTGACCCGATGAAGCGCTACATCGGACACCCGCGGGTCGAGGGCACGGCGTCCAGGCAGGCGCACGCCGACCTGCCGCCGGGCACCTACGAGCGCGAGATGAGCAAGGAGGGCTTCTTCGGGCCCGCCGCCTTCTTTCACCACCGCCATCCGCCGACCGGCTGGTCGAGCTTCGAGGGGCCGCTCTCACCGCACGCCTTCGACTTCACGAAGCTGGACGCGGTCTCGAATCACCCCTGGTCGGCGGCGGACCTGCTGCACAACGCCAGCGTGCGCATCCGCTTCTGGCGCACGTCCGGGAAGATGGACGCGCTCGCGCGCAACGCCGAC
>DATMEC010000309.1:0-11148 GCA_035557125.1 Steroidobacteraceae bacterium | reverse complement strand
ACCACCCGATCCCATTCCGAACTCGGAAGTGAAAACGCTCTGCGCCGATGGTAGTTTGGCCGTAGGCCAGGTGAGAGTAGGTCACTGCCAGGATCCTAAACAAAGCCCCCCGACGGAAACGTCGGGGGGTTTTTCTTTGGGACGGCCGCTTGTCCTACAGCCGTCCTGAGGTCTACCGTGGCGTCATATGCTGATGAGCGTCGAGCCAAGCGCTTCGCCCCCGTGCGTTTCGGCCATCGTCCCAGCCCGTGACGAGGGCAGGACGATCCGCGGCGTGGTCGAGGCGCTGGTCGGTCACCCGCTCATCAGCGAGGTAATCGTCGTCGACGACGCATCGACGGACGACACCGCCGAGCGCGCCCGCGAGGCGGGCGCCATCGTGCTCGCGATGCCGCAGAACGGCGGCAAGGCCACGGCCATGTCGCTCGGCGTCGCCGCTGCGCGCAATGACGTCGTGCTGTTCAGCGACGCCGACGTGATCGGGCTGGATCACGGGATGGTGTCGCGCATCGTCGAGCCGGTGACGACTGGCCGCTTCGCGATGTACGTCGGCATCCGCGGACGCAAGACCTACTGGGTCAACCGGTTGCTGCATTTCACGCCGATCCTCGGCGGCGAGCGCGCGCTCCGCCGGGAGCTGTGGGACCAGGTGCCCTCGACCTACAAGAAGAATTTCCAGATCGAGATCGCCCTCAACTTCTTCGCCAAGCTGAACGGCCATCGCATGGGCTTCACGGTCGTCCACGGGCTCGGGCAGGTCATCAAGGAAAAGAAGAGGGGCCTGCTGCCCGGGTTGTGGCAGCGCCTCTCGATGATCGGCGACATCCTGGTGGTGAGCTGGCGCCTCTACGTGGTGTTGCGGGCGCAGATGCTGTTCGGCCCGCGGTTTGCAAGTTCGAGTCTCGAGTCTTAATTCTTCGCGGCGTCCGCCGCCATTCCCCCGAACTGCTGCCCGTTCACCTGGTCGACGACCGGCGCGAGCGCGTCGAGCTTGTGCGAGGGGTCGCCGCTCACCCGGTGCGTCACGACGGCGGTGGTCGCGCCGTCCTTCCCCTCGAGCGATACCGTAATCACGCCGGAGACTGCCATTTCCTGCAGCGGACCGAGCGCGGCGTCCAGCCGGAGCATCTTGCCCGGCATGAGTAGCACCACGCGGCCGTGCTCGACGCTGTTGCCGTCCCAGCGCTCGCAGAAACACCCGCCGACCTTGGCATCGAGGCTGAGGTTCTCGCGCTTGCCCGACCAGGTGTGATCCGCCGGCCACCAGCGTTCGGGGTGCTGCAGCGATTCCCAGACTTTCGCGGCAGGCGCCGCGATGGTGAAGCGGTGCTCGATCAGGAAACCGTCGGGTGCCGCGGACTTCACTTCGGCGGACGCCGCGAGCGGCAGGACTGCCGCCAGCAGGCCCGCCACAATCGAACGTTTCATCGTTTCACTCCATGGACTGCCAGGCGTTCTCGTCCTGTCGCGCGAGCTCGTCGAGGTCGCCGGGCGTCGCCGCCGGGTCGTCGACCCAGTCGCGCAGCGCCGGCCCGCCGTTGATGAGGTCGATGGCGAGCCGCGCCGTCTCGTACTCGTACGCAAAATCGCGCCACAGCGGGTAATCGGTCCGGATCGCGCGGATCGCCTTCAGTGCGAGCGCCACGAGCCGCCACGGCCGGAACTTCGAGTGGTTGTAGCCGGGATCATCCACGTGGATCTGGATGCCGGCGCAGGGCTTGCCCGCGTGCTTGTGGAACGTGGGCTCGAACCAGCAGGGCCGCAGCCGGCAGCCCGCGAGCCAGTCGGGCGCGAGCGCACGCATGTTCGCGAGCAGCTTGTCGGCGTCGAGGTCGGGTGCGCCGAACAGCTCGAGCGGCCGCGTCGTGCCGCGTCCCTCGGAAAGCGTCGTGCCCTCGATCATCACCGTTCCGGGATAGCAGCGCGCCATGGAGACCGACGGCGCATTCGGGCTCGGATTGATCCAGGCGCGCTCGCCCTGCGGCCAGCCGTAGCCCGGCGACTGCGCCGGCCGCCAGCCGTCCATCGCGACCTGCACGTACTCGAGGTCGAGCTTGAGATGCTTCACGAACCAGTCGCCGAGCTCGCCGAGCGTGCGACCGTGGCGCATCGGCATGGGCCCCGCGCCGACGAAACTCTCCCAGCCGTCCTTCAGCAGGAAGCCCTCGACCGGGCGCCCGATCGGGTTCGGCCGGTCGAGCACCCACACCGCCTTGCCGTGCCGCGCCGCTTCCTCGAGCACGTATCGCAGCGTCGTGACGAAAGTGTAGACACGCGTGCCGAGGTCCTGCAGGTCGACGAGGAGCACGTCGAACGTCTCCATCATCGCGGGCGTCGGCCGGCGTACCTGGCCATACAGGCTGAAGACCGGGATCTTGTAGGCCGGGTCGGTGGCGTCAGCCGTCTCGACCATGTTGTCCTGCTTGTCGCCGCGCATGCCGTGCTGCGGCCCGAATGCGGCGGACAGGCTGAAATCCTCGTGGGTCGCCAGCGCATCGATGGCATGCGTGAGGTCGGCCGTGACCGAGGCCGGATGGGCGAGTAGGGCGACGCGCCGCCCGTCGAGAGGCTTCCTCACGGCGCGGTCGATCAGCAGGCGGTCGAGGCCGAACTTCATCGCGCAGTCACCCGCAGGACGAACGTCGCCGGGTCGTGGAAATCGGGCTTCTCGGTGCCGTGCGACAGTGCCCACCAGGACAGGCCGCCCTCATCCGTTTCGACGACCGCGGCCATGCCGGCGTGGATGACCGCAGCCGCGGCCAGTTCCGGCAGTGCGGGAATGGGGATATCCGCGCTCAAGTCGCAGGCATCCTGCCCGGAGCGAAACCGGACGAGCGGTGCCGGCAGGTCCGGAAGGCTGCGGTCGCTTCGCCGCGTGCTGAACCGGTAGGCTGCCCAGTCGCCGCACGGCGCAAAATTGAATTCGTGATAGCTCTCACTCGCATCGGGACGCAGGAATGCCTCGAAGCACGTATGTTGCCAGAGACCGTCACTGCGGCGTGCAAAGTCCGTGCTTGGAAGCGCCAGCCGGCCGATGTCGCCTTCGATGCGGTACCGCACCTGGAGCACGCGGGAGCCGGGTTCGAGCCCGATGTCGACGCTGATCCGGCGGACGGCCTCGCAGGGGCTTTGGAAATGTGGCCGCAGCTCGGCGGAGAGCGCTTGCATCGGACGCCACTCTAGACGGTAAGGTGGGGGCCGTGCAGTTCGGCTTGGCCGCACCGACCCGCGGGCTGTAACATTTCCGCCCATGCCCGTTCATACCCGCTCGGTCCGTCTTGCCGCTGCCGTGTCATCCATGCTTTCCGCGCCGGCAGCGCTCCTCGGCGCAGGTGTCGTCGCGGTCCTCGCAGGTCCCGTCGCAGTCGCGCAGGAAACCACGAGCAGCCTTGCCGGCTTCGTGGTCGGCGCGGACGGCCTGCCGATCGCGGGCGCAAGCGTGTCGATCGTGCACCTGCCGACGGGCACGTCGGAGACGACGACGACCAACGCGAGCGGCGCGTTCACGGCGACGGGATTACGGGTCGGTGGCCCGTATCGCGTGACGGCGCAGGCCGAGGGCATGCAGGAGGCGGCCATCGAGGACCTGTTCACGCAGCTTGCCGAGCGGACCTCCGTGACGCTGGTCGCCCAGCCGATCGCCCAGCTCGCGGGCGTCGAGGTCACCGGCTCTTCCGAGCGCGACGTGTCGATCGGTGCCGCCAGCCGCTACGGCGCGCGGGAGGTCAGGGAGCTTCCGTCGATAAGCCGCGACATCAAGGACGTCGTGCGCGTGGATCCGAAAGCCTGGGTGGACCCGACCAACTCGGACGCCCTCGAGATCGCCGGCGTCAACAACCGCTACAACACGATAACCGTCGACGGCGTGCGCCAGAGCGACGACTTCGGCCTCAACAACAACGGCTACCCGACGCAGCGCAGCCCGCTGTCGGTCGACGCGATCGAGGCCGTGTCCGTGCTGTCGGCGCCGTTCTCGGTGGAATATTCCTTCTTCCGCGGCTCGACCATCAACATGGTCACGAAGTCCGGCACCAACGAGTTCACGGGGTCCGCCTTCTACTACAAGGGCGACGACAGCCTGATCGGCGACCGGACCAAGGACACCGACGTCGAGCTGGTGTTCGACGAGGAGATTTTCGGTGGCACGCTCGGCGGCCCGATCGTCAAGGACAAGCTGTTCTTCTTCCTCTCCTATGAAAAACTGGAGCGGACTGCACCCCAGGACATCGGCGCGACGGGCTCCGGCTTCCCGGTCGAAGTGCCGGGCGTCAGCCAGGCCGATTACGACCGCATCCGCCAGATCGGCCTCGACGTCTACGACTTCGACATCGGGCAGACGCCCGCCTCGGCCCCGGAAGAGGACGAGAAGATCCTGGCCAAGCTCGACTGGAACATCAACGAATCGCACCGCGCCTCGCTTTCCTGGCAGCGCACCGAGGGCAACGAGCTGATCGTCAATACGACAAACAACAACCCGTCGCTCTCCCGGCTCGGCGCGCCCTCGAACTGGTACGACCGCGCGATCCTGATGGAAACCGCGTCGCTGCAGCTGTTCTCGGACTGGAACGAGGTGTTCTCCACCGAGCTGAAGCTCGCGCGCAAGGAAGTGGACACCGCGCAGGTGTCGCTGTTCGGCACGGATTTCGGCGAAATGCTCATACCGACGACGGACGGCGGCACCGTCTTCATCGGATCGGACGAGTTCCGCCACGCCAACGAGCTCACGAACGACATCGATTCGATCAAGCTGAAAGGCAATTACTTCCTCGGCGACCACACGATCATGGTCGGCTACGAGCGCGAGATGCTCGACATCTTCAACGTCTTCGTGCCGCGCAGCGAGGGCCAGTGGGTGTTCTCGAGCATCGACGACTTCGAGGACCGGCTGGCCACGAGCCTCTCTTACGGCAACGCGTTCACCAACGACGCCGCCGACGGCGCCGCGACCTTCGGCTACGACGTGGACAGCTTCTACTTCCAGGACGAATGGCAGGCGACGCCCGACCTCAAATTGCAGGCCGGCGTGCGCATGGACTTGTTCTCGGGAAGCGACAAGCCCCTGCTCAACGAGAACTTCGCCGGGCGTTACGGCTTCAACAACCAGTCGACGCTCGACGGGCGCGACCTATTCATGCCGCGCATCGGCTTCAACTGGCAGTGGACGCCGGAGACCACGGTGTACGGCGGCTTCGGACTGTTCGGCGGCGGCACGCCGAACGTGTGGATCTCCAACAGCTTCTCGAACGACGGCGTGACCGTCGTGCGCACGGACGTCAATCCGGACTTCGGGATCAACCCGGATCTCGCCGACGCGCTGGTGGGCGTCGACGGATTCGACATCCCGCAGGAAGTGCTCGACTTCAACGCGGCGCAGCGCGGAGACGGCCCGGTCAACTCGATCGACCCGGACTTCGACGTGCCCTCCCAGTTCCGCTGGAACCTCGGCATGACGCACGCACTGCCCTGGGACGTCGAGCTGTCCGCGGACCTCATCTATTCGCGCGTCAATGACGAGGTGCTGTGGCAGGACATCCGCCTGCAGCAGGTTGGCACGGCGCCGGACGGCCGGCCCATCTACGGCCCGCGTCCCGACGGGCGCACGAGCTCGAGCATCCAGGACCTCATGCTGACGAACACGAGCGAGGGCGAGGGCAGGATCTTGACGGTCGAGGCGAGCAAGACCTGGCGCACCGGCGCGGGACGGTTCGACGCCTATCTCGGCTATGCCAACCAGGACGTCAAGGACGTGAACCCGGGCACGAGCTCGACGGCCTCCTCGAACTGGGACAACGTCGCGGTATCCGACCCGAACGACCCGGGACTCGAGACCTCGAACTACGAGATTGAGCACCGCTTCACCGGCACCTTCGCCTGGAGCAAGGTCTTTTTCAGCGACTATCGGACGAGCATCGCGCTCGCGGCCGAGCGGCGCGCCGGCCGCCCGTACAGCTACACGTTCGGCGCCGGCTCGCTGGTCTGGGGAGACCCGCGCCAGGCGTCTCGCCAGCGCCACCTTTTCTACGTTCCGGACGGCGACGTGATCTTCGAGGGCGCCTGCTCGGCTGCTGAACTGGGCAACGTCGCGGGCTGCGCCGTGGCGGGCGACTTCAGCGCGGGTAGCGCGGCAGCCGCGCAGTTCGCCACGGACATGGACGCCTACATCGAGGAGGAGGGCCTCGAAAGGTGGCGCGGCAGGATCATGCCGCGCAATTCCCATCGCAGCCCTTGGATCACGTCGATGGACCTGCGCTTCTCGCAGGAACTGCCGATCTTCCGCCGGACCCGCGGCATCGTGACCTTTGACATCGAGAACTTCTCCAACCTCCTGAACAGCGACTGGGGCCAGCTGCGCCAGGTAAGCTTCCCGTACTTCACGCCCGTCGCGGACGCCAATCGCATCACGACCGTGGGTTGCCCGGACGGTGCGCCGAGCTGCTACGTGTACCGGCCGCGCTCGGGCGAGACGGGGCCGGTGAAGCCGTTCAACGCGATTTCCTCGCTGCCGTCGATCTGGCGCTTGCAGCTCGGATTTCGCATCGAGTTCTAGGAGATCGTGATCAAGCCGAAAATTCGCCGCTGGCTGTGCGTGGTGGTGACCGGCTTCGGCATCGCAGCCGGCGTACCGCATTCCGACGCAATCGCCGAGGCCGACGAGACGGACCCGAGCCCCGCCCCGCCTCGCGCCGAGGGTGAAGGCCCTTTTGAGCGGCTGATCATCCGCAACGCGACGGTCATCGACGGGACCGGGGCGCCACCGCGCGGGCCGGTGGACATCGTCGTCGAGCGCAATCGCATCGTCGAATTATTTGCCGTTGACGCCGCCGCGGGCGACATGCGCTCCGCGGACCGGCCGCAGGACGCTACGAAGGAGATCGACGCCACCGGGATGTACGTGCTGCCCGGGTTCGTCGACCTGCACCTGCATACGGGTGACACCCCGAAGACGCCGGACGCGGAATACGCCTACAAGCTGTGGATGGCACACGGCATCACGGCGGGCCGCGGCGTGCCGTTCGCGTCACCGGCCTTCTCGGAGAGCGAGAAGGCGAGGAGCGCGCGGAACGAGATCACCGCGCCCCGCATGTTCACCTACCGGCTGCCCCTCGACGAGTGGGAGGCGACCGTCGAGAGCCCCGAACAGGCTCGGGAATGGGTGCGCAAGGCTGCCGCGACCGGTATCGACGGCTTGAAGCTCAACGCGTATCCGCCCGAGATCATGACGGCACTGGTAGACGAGGCCCGTAAGCTGCACCTTGGCACGACTGCGCATCTCAGCCAGCAGGGTGTGGCGGAGATGAACGCGCTCGACGCCGCGCGGTTGGGCCTCGGCACGGTGACCCACTTCTACGGGATCTTCGAGGCGCTCTACGACGGCTACGACGTACAACCGTGGCCACCGGGCCACAATCACGCGGACGAGCAGCACCGGTTCGCGCAGGTGGCGCGGCAGTGGAACCTGGTCCACGGGCAGGGCAGCGACGAGTGGAAGGCACTGCTCGCCGACCTTAAGTCGCTGGACGTCATCCTCGATCCCACCATGACTGCTTACCTCGCCAGCCGCGACGTCATGCAGCGCCGCAACGCCGATTGGCACGAGAAATACACGCTGCCGTCGCTCTGGGACTTCTACCTGCCGAGCCGGGCCAACCACGGCTCGTACTACTTTGACTGGACGAGCTGGGACGAGACGGCGTGGCGAAATTTCTACCGCGTGTGGATGGCCTTCCTGAACGACTACAAGAACATGGGCGGGCGGGTGACGGTCAGCTCCGACGCAGGCTACATCTTCAACACCTTCGGCTTCGCCACGATCTCGGAAATGGAACTCCTGCAGGAAGCCGGCTTTCATCCGCTGGAAGTCATTCGCGGGGCAACCCTGCACGGAGCCCAGGCGCTGCACGAGCCGAAGGGTGAACCGATTGCGTTCGGCGTGGTCCGGGCGGGCCTTCTCGCCGACCTCGTCATCGTGCCCGAGAACCCGGTTGCCAATCTCAAGGTGCTCTACGGGACGGGCGCCGTGCGCCTGAACGAGCAGACGGGCAAGAGCGAGCGGGTCGGGGGCATCAGGTACACGATCAAGGACGGCATCGTCTACGACGCCCGTAAGCTCCTGGCGGACGTCGCCCGGATGGTGGAAAAGCAGAAGCAGGAGCGCGGCTTCACGCAATTGCCGGCCGTCGAGTTCCCGGCAGAGTAGCCGTGAGTCAATGCGCCGACGCGGTATTGATGATCCGCCCGGCGCGGTTCGGAGCGAACCCGGAGACGGCGGATTCGAACCGCTTCCAGCATGCGGATGCGGTCACGGATGCCGCCACGGCGGCGCTGCGCGAGTTCGACGCGCTCGCGCACCGGCTCGCGGACGCGGGCGTCGGAGTCGTCGTCGCCGAGGACTCGCCCGAACCCGCGAAGCCGGATGCCTGTTTCCCGAACAACTGGGTGACCTTCCACGCCGACGGGACTGTCGTGCTGTACCCGATGATGGCGCCATCCCGGCGCGCGGAGCGCAGCCATGGGCCTGTCGCCGCGGTCGAGCGTGCGGGCTATCGCGTCGCGCGCACGATCGATCTCTCCCCGCTCGAGGCGCGCGGGGAGTTCCTCGAGGGCACAGGGAGCCTCGTGCTCGACCGGCCACGGCGCATCGCCTACGCCTGCCGCTCGCCGCGCACCACGGCTGGTGCGGTCGCGGAGTTTTCCGCGGTGCTCGGCTACCGCATCGTTGACTTCGATGCCGAGGGTCCCGATGGACGCCCGGCGTATCACACGAACGTGCTGATGGCGATCGGCGAGGGCTTTGCCGTCGTCTGTGCCGAATCCATCGCGGAAAACGGGCCGCGCTCGGCCGTGATCGAAGAACTCGGGCGCGACGGGGCGGAGGTCATCGCCATCGATGCGGCCGAGATGAACGGCTACGCCGGCAACCTGCTGGCCCTGCGCACCCGCAGCGGCGACCCGCTCATCGCCATGTCCGATGCGGCCCTGCGTGCGCTCGCGCCGGCCAAGCGCCGGCGCCTCGAGCGGCACGGCACGATTCTTTCGGTCGGGATTCCGACCATCGAACGGCTCGGCGGCGGCAGCGTCCGCTGCATGCTCGCGGAGGTCTTCCTGCCGCGAGCCGTGGGTGGCGTTTGATGCTGGAGCTCGGGCTCAAGGTCTTGATGGCCTACTTGCTGGGTTCAGTTGTCGGCGCGCTCGCGATCGGGCAGCTGCGCGGGGTCGACATCCGCACGATGGGCAGCGGCAATGCGGGCGGCACCAATGCGCTGCGCACGCAGGGCTTCGGCTTCGCGGCAGGCACTGTCGTCATCGACGTCGGTAAGGGCTGGGTGGCGGCGGGCTGGCTGCCCGCGTTCGCGATTCCCGGCGTCGTAGCGGATCCCGTCGTCGGGCGTGACTGGCTCGCCGTGAGTTGCGCCGCGGCGGCGGTCGCCGGCCACGTCTGGCCGCTCTGGCACGACTTTCGCGGCGGCAAGGGCGGCGCAACGCTCGCCGGCGTGCTGCTCGCGCTTGCGCCGGTGCTGCTCGCAGTCGCGGCTGGCGCCTGGCTGGTCGTCGTCACGCTGAGCGGATTCGTGGGACTCGCGACGGTCGCGGCCGCGGCGTCGGTGCCAATCGCCGCATGGGCGGTTGCGCCGGATTCATTTCCGTTGCTGTCGTTCGGTGTCGTTATCGCGGCCCTCGTTGCGTGGGCGCACCGCGGCAATCTCGCACGGATACGAAATGGCACCGAGCCGCACGCGGACAGAATCTGGCTGTTGCGGCCCCGCAAGGCGCCGCGATGAGCGGGCGCGCCGAACTGCTGCGGCTCCTGTCGGATGGCGCGCTGCACTCGGGGGAAGAGCTCGCGGCCGCGCTCTCCATCTCGCGCGCCGCGGTGTGGAAGCGGCTGCAGCAGCTCGAGGCCTGGGGCATCGCCTGCGAGGCACGGCCCGGCAGCGGCTATCGCCTCGAGGCGCCGGTCGAACTGCTCGATGCGGCGCAAATCCGCGATCGCCTGCCGCAGGCGGCGCGTGGGATGCTGCGCAATCTCGAAGTGCACGAGTCGCTGGCGTCCACGAGCGACCGCCTGCTCGCCGTCGACGACCTGCCGGCCGGCCGCTTCGACGCCTGCCTCGCGGAATTCCAGAGCGCAGGCCGCGGGCGCCGCGGGCGGAACTGGGTGGCTCCCTTTGCATCCGGGCTGTGCCTCTCGATCAACTGGAACTTTCGCGATGCGCCGGCGATGCTCGGCGCGCTCTCGCTCGCCGCGGGCGTCGCCGCGCTCCGGGCGCTCGGCCGGCTAGGCTTCGCGCGGCTCTCGCTCAAGTGGCCGAACGACATTCTGAGCGGGGCCGCAAAGCTCGGCGGAATCCTCATTGACCTGCGCGGCGAGGCTGCGGGCCCCGCGTACGTCGTCGTCGGCATCGGCATCAACGTGCGCCTGCCGCACGCGGCGCGCGAGCGGCTCGCGGGCGAGGGTGTCGAGGTCACGGACCTCGCCGCGCTCGGCAGGAAGCCCGGGCGCGACGACCTCGCAGCCGTGCTCATAGCGGAGCTGGCGCAGGCGCTCGTCGAGTTCGGCGCGCGCGGCCTCGCGGCCTTCTCGGCGGAGTGGCAGGCCGCGGACGCACTCGCGGGCCGGCCCGTGCAGGTACTACACGGCGGCCAGACGCTCGAGGGCCTCGCGCGCGGCGTGGACGGGGACGGCGCCCTGTTGCTGGAGGTCGACGGAGCCCGGCGACGGATCCTCTCAGGGGAAGTGAGCGTGCGGCCGGTTCGGTGATAGATTCTGCCCGTGCGACTCGCCTTCGCCCTGCTGCTGTTCGCGAACATCGCCTGGTACGGGTGGACGCACTGGGTCGCGACGCCCGACGCGCCGACCGCGACGGCGGCGGCCGCCGAAGGCGACGGACTCCAGCTCGCCCGC
The DNA here is from genome assembly GCA_035557125.1 of Steroidobacteraceae bacterium. Classification (GTDB taxonomy): domain Bacteria; phylum Pseudomonadota; class Gammaproteobacteria; order Steroidobacterales; family Steroidobacteraceae; genus SCUD01. The sequence goes on along the minus strand of DATMEC010000309.1, from coordinate 245 downwards.
GAGGCTTCGCCGTCGCAGGCGGCGGTGCGCACGGCCCGGGGGCCGAATAACTGCGTGAGTCTCGGCCCGTTCACCGACCTGACCGATACCGCGCGCGCTTCGACGCTCCTGCGCGAGAACAAGCTGGAGCCGCGCCAGCGCGCGGGCGAGGGCGTGGTGTGGAAGGGTTACTGGGTGACGCTCGAAGGCGTGCCGGACCGCACAGCTGCGAACGCCATCATCGAGCGGCTGCGCCGCGCCGGCAT
>DATMEC010000308.1:0-4282 GCA_035557125.1 Steroidobacteraceae bacterium | reverse complement strand
ATTCGACCCACAACCCGAAGGCCTGCAGGCCGCACAGCCCATGACCTACGACGGCGAATCGACGGGGGATCGCAACGCGCGACGCTTTGCGCGCTGGACGCCCGTCAGAAGCTGACCACCGTCGGCTCGACGAGCAGGGGTGGCCAGCGCGGATCGTCGTGCAGCGGCTTCAGGAAGGGCGACACGCACAGTTCCACCTGCCACGACCACACCTGCGAGGCACTCGAGGCTTCGTTCAGCTCGATCGCTTCCTTGAGTCCCTCGAGCGCCTCGAACGCCGCGTCATTCTTGCCGCGGAACGCGTAGACCTCCGCGAGCCGCACGTCGACTGCCTGCGTGGACCCGGCTTCGAGGCGCTCGAGCGCCGCGTCCGCCTCCATCTGGCGGCCTTCGGCGTGGTACAGCAGCGCAAGACCATGGTCGCGCGCCGCCCCTTCCGGCAGCCGGTCGATGACCGAACGCGCCTTTTCGAGCTGTTTCTGCACCACCAGGATTCGGGCGATCGCGAGATCGAGCTCGCCCCCGAGTTCGGGGTTGAGTTCCCGCGCCTTCTCGAGCGCAACCCTGCCGTCGTCGAAGCGTCCCGCAGCCTGCAGGTAGATGCCGCGGTTGGCGTGGTAGGTGGCCGAGCGCGGCTCGCGGGCGACGAGCCTGTCGTACCGGCCGATCGCCTCCGCGACCTCGCCGCTGCGCATGGCGATACCAGCCGCAAGGGTCAGAACCAGGAGGTCGTCGGGGTCGAGTGCGATCGCCCGATCGAAGATCCGGTATGAGTTTGGCCGGTCACCGATGTCGAAGTAGTACTGCGCCAGCCGGGCCTGCCCCGCGGCGAGGTTGGGATCGAGGTCGACAGCTTTGCGCGCCGCTTCGCCCTGGGCTTCCAGGGCCTCTTGACGCGGCATGCTTCCACCGTAGGCGAGCAGGGAATAGGCGCCCGCGAGCGCGGCCCACGCCCTGGCATAGCCGGGATCGATCTCCAGGGCATTGCGGTAGTACTTCACGGAGCGCTCGATGTCGCCCGGTGCCCGCCGGTTGTAGAAGAACTCCCCCTGCAGGAACAAATTGTGTGCTTCCAGGTCAGGGACGCGCTGGGCCTGGTGCGCGAGCGTCGCATTGAGCGCGCCGGCGACTTCGCCGGCAATGTCGTCCTGGACTGCGAACAGGTCTCCGATCTCGCGATCGTAGGACTCGGACCAGACCTGCGAGTTGCTGGCGGCCTCGACCAGCCGGGCCGTGATCCGCAGGCGGTTTCCGGCCTTCCGCACGCTGCCTTCGAGCACGTGGGTGACGTCGAGCTTGCCGGCGATGTCCGGGATGCTCGAAGCCTGTCCCCGGAAGGAGAAAGACGACGTGCGCCCGATCACCCTCACGGTCCGGGTATTGGTCAGCCGATTGAGGATTTCTTCGGAGATTCCATCCGAAAAATGCGCCTGGTCCTGCGCTTCGCTCAGGTCGTCGAAGGGCAGCACGGCCAGCGAATACGGCTCCGCGTCCGGTGGGGCCGGTTGTTCGCGCCCGGGGCGGTCGATCAAGAGCCAGGCCGCAACCACGACGGCGATCGCGCCGAGGATCGCGACGACATGCAATCGCGACGGCCGCTGCGGCCGCACTGCCGGCGGTTCGGCGGCCGGCGGCGCGATGGGCGTCACCGGGGCGTTCAAGCGGTAACCGCGCTTAGGCACCGTCTCGAACATGGCCTTGTACCGTTCGTCGCCGCCCGCGAGGCTGAGCTGCCGGCGCAGCTCGTAGATGCATCGTGACAGCGATTCGTCGGTTACGACCGTGTTGGCCCACAGGCGGGCGAGCAGGTCCTCGCGCAGCACGACCTGGCCGGCGTTCCGGGCGAGTACCAGCAGCACGTCCATGACCTTCGGGTCGAGCTTTTCGCGTCCGCCCGGCCCGGTGACCTCGCCGGCCTGGGGATCGATCGTCAGCGCGTCGAGGCGGAAGCCCCGTTCAAGCGCCCGGCCGGGGGGATTGTCTGCCTGTTCGCCCATATCCAGCGGTACGAGAAGAATATCAAGACATTATCAAGGAACGATGACCATAGATCATTGAATGATCAGGACTAATCCCTGGCCTCCCCGACAGCATGGCCCCCGACCGAAAACCTTCTGCTTAGAGCCCAAAAGGGGAACAACATGCTTTCAAGGAAACTCAAGACATCTGCCTTGGCAGCCGCGCTGCCAGTCGCCTTCGCATCCTTCGCGATCGAGGCGGCTCCCAAGTACTCGTCCTGGAGCGTCGCGCTGCCGGTCGCCGAGATCAACGACGCTGCCTTCCCGGACGGCTGCCCGATCGAGTCGCGGGACGGCCTCAGCATCTACATCGCCTCGAATCGCACCGGTACGCTCGGCGTCAACGACGTCTGGGCCGCGGACCGCGCGAGCAAGGACGAGCCGTTCGGCCCGCCGCAGAACCTCGGTGCCCCGGTCAACTCCGACGCCGCCGACTTCTGCCCGACGCCGATCTACGGCAACTACCTGATGTTCGTGTCGGAGCGGCCGGGACCGGAGACCTGCAGCGCCGGCCCGGGGCTCGGGGACATGTACATCGTTCGCCGGAACGCGGCCTACGGCTTTGGAGAGCCCGAGCACCTCGGCTGCCTCGAGAACGGAACGGGCCCGAACAGCGTCGGGGCGGAGTTCAGCCCCTCGCTCGTCGACCTGAGCGACGGTGTCTATCTTTACTTCTCGAGCACGGCGAGCGGCAACCACGACATCTACCGCAGCAAGCGCCTCGCGAACGGCAAGTTCGGTACGCCGTCGCCGGTGACGGAGCTCAACACGGAGTTCGACGACCGCATGCCGAACGTCAGCAGCGACGGCCTCGAGGTCGTGTTCAGCTCGTTGCGTCCGGTCGATGCGAAGGGCACGCCGACGCAAGGTAACGGCACGACATTCGACGTGTTCTACGCCCGCCGCAACAACACGAAGCAGAAGTTCTCGGCGCCCGTGAACCTGGGGCCGAAAGTGAACTCGGCCGGCAGCGAGACGCGCTCGACGATTTCGTGGGACCTCAAGCGGCTGTACTTCGGGCGCGACGGCGAGATCTATTCGGCCACGCGTCGCAAGCTGAAGTGACTTCAGACCGGGTCGCGGCTCCGCGCATCGCCACCGCGTGCGCGGGGCCGCCGCCCGGCTTCAGGGTTCAGCGCTGGAGGACGTAGCTGCCCGGCGCGTCATCGAGAGGCGAATAGCCCTTGTCCGGTGCGCCCATCACGGGCGGTGCGACTCGATCGGCCGAGGAATGCGCCTTCAGCCACTCGGCCCAGCTCGGCCACCACGATCCAGTCCGGGCTTCGGTTTCCGCGAACCATGACTCCACGTCCAACGGCGCCTCGCCCGCCTTCTGCGTGCGCACGCGGTGGCGGCGGCGCGGATGAACCGGGCCGCTCACGATGCCGGCGTTGTGCCCGCCACTCGTCAGCAGGAAGGTGAATTCAGGGGAAGAGGTGAGGCCGCTCAGCTTGTATACCGATTTCCAGGGCGCAACGTGGTCGGTCTCGGTGCCGACGACGAACATCGGCACGCGGATGTCGGTAAGGCTCACGGGTTCGCCCTCGACCTTGAAGCTTCCCTGGGCGAGGTCGTTGTTCAGGTACAGGCCGACGAGGTACTCGGTGTGCATCTTCCATGGCATGCGCGTGCCGTCGGCGTTCCAGGCCATCAGGTCGATCATCCCGTCGCGCTCGCCCTTCAGGTAGGAATTCACGGCCGGCTGCCAGAGCAGGTCGTGTGCGCGCAGCAGCGCGAAGGCGCCGCTCATCTGCTTGGAGTCGAGGACGCCCTCCTTGTACATCAGCGCCTCGAGCATCTCGACCTGCGCCGGGCTGATGAAGAGCGACAGCTCGCCGGGTTCGCTGAAGTCCGTCTGGGCGGCCAACAGCGTGATGTCCTTGATGCGCGTGTCGCCCCACTCGGCGAGCGCCGCCGCGGCGACGGACAGCAGCGTGCCGCCGATGCAGTAGCCGACGGCGTGGGTATCGCGGTCCGGCACGATGGCGTTCACGGCATCGAGCGCCGCGTAGACGCCCTTGCGCAGGTAGTCATCCATGCCGAGCTCGCGGTCCGCCGCGGTCGGGTTCTTCCACGACATCATGAACACGGTGAAGCCCTGGTCGACGAGCCACGCGACCAGCGAGTTCTTCGGCGACAGGTCGAGGATGTAGTACTTCATGATCCAGGCGGGCACGACCAGGACCGGCTCGGCATGGACGTCCGGCGTCGTCGGCGCGTACTGGATCAGCTCCATCAGCTCGTTGCGAAAGACCACCTTGCCT
>DATMEC010000307.1:0-6861 GCA_035557125.1 Steroidobacteraceae bacterium | reverse complement strand
GCTGCGCCTCATGAGGGTGCTCTTGCCGAACAGCGAGCCGACGAGGTCGACCGCGACTTCGGCGGAGCGGTTGTGCACGTCGAGCGCGGGATTGAGCTCCATGATGTCGAGCGAGGCGAGGAGTCCGGTGTCGGCCACCATCTCCATGCACAGTTGCGCCTCGCGATAGGAAGGCCCGCCCGGCACGGTCGTGCCGACGCCCGGCGCAATGTCCGGGTCGAGGAAGTCGATGTCGAAGCTGACGTGCAGGTGCGTGTCGCGGTCGAGGCCGGCGAGCGCCGCGTTCATGGTCTCGCGCATGCCGGTCTCGTCGATGTAGCGCATGTCGAAGACTTCAAACCCGAGCTCGTGCACGAAGCGCTTCTCGCCCGCGTCCACGCTGCGGATGCCGATCTGGCGGATCTCGCCGGCCTGGATCGCCGGCGCCTTTCCCGCGATCTGCACCAGCTCCTTCGGCCCGTGGCCGAGCAGGATCGCGACCGGCATGCCGTGGATGTTGCCGCTCGGCGTCAGCACGTGAGTGTTGGCGTCCGCGTGCGCATCGAACCACAGCACGCGCAACTTGCGGCCGTGCGCGCGGGCGTGGCTCGCGGCGGCGGCGATGGAGCCGATCGCGAGGCAATGGTCGCCGCCGAGGAGGAGCGGCAGGCGCGAGGCGTCGAACTCGGCGCGGCAGGCGTCGTACACGGCACGGTTCCAGGCGACGACCTGCGGCAGGTGGCGGTAGCCGTCGGCCGGCGGCAGGCCCGGATTGCCGGGACCCTGCAGGTTGCCGCGATCGGCGACCTCGACCCCCTGGGATTCCAGCATCGCCTTCAGCTCGGCGACGCGAAGCGCCTCGGGGCCCATGGAAGCGCCGCGCGTGCCGGCGCCGATGTCCGTGGGGGCGCCGATGATCGAGACTTTCTTCATGGCTCGGAAGAGACTATCAGGGTCCGGGGAACGCCGGCCAATCCGCTAGTCGTCGAACGCCGAGAGCTTCCCAATCTCGCGCAAACAGCCTGCGGCGCTCGCGTGGGTGTAGTCCGTGACGAAGTGCAATGCATCGCGCTGCGAAATCCGCCAGTCCCAGGGGGCAACCCAATGCTTGTCCGCCCACAGCCCCCGGCGCAGGGAGCGTGCGGCCTTTTCCCAGACGCAGTAGTCCTGCGCCAGCGCCGAACCGCGATCGGCCCAGGCATGGCCCTGCTTCACCATCCAGGCGTTCACGTTCTCGTCGCCGAGGAATACGACTGCAACCAGGCGCTGGTCGCGATCGCGATCGATCACCTGCAGCGAGACATCCTGGCCGAGGATCCGGGCGTGGAGGGCACGGATTGCGGCACCGCCGCCCGATTGGATCGACTCCGGCGCGTCGATGTTCGCGAGCCGCACCAGCGCGGGGCCTTCGCTCAGTTGAACCTTGATCGTGTCGCCGTCGATCACGCTGGTCACGACTGCGGAAACGAGCCGGTTTTCGAGCGACATTGCGGTTAAAGGGAGCGCGACGCCGCAAGCCAGGGCTGCGACGGCGTAAATCATCGTGCCGACTTTGAGCAGGCCCATCCCCATGCCCCCTCAGCGCGCATCATGCTCCTGTGCTGCAGAAAATTCGACCGAACGGCCGATCGACTTCGTCCGTCAAGACATAATGGCGCTCATGATCGGCCTGACACATTTTCGTGTCCGCCTGTTCGGCGCCTGTGCGGTCGCTGTCCTGTCGTCGACTGCCGCCCGCGCAATGGCTGACCCGCGGTCGACACCCGAGTCTCTACAGCCAGCCACGGCGATTGCGCCTGAAGTCGAACTCGGCCCGGTTACGGTCGAGGCCCGACGGCGCAGGGAGCACATCGACAAGCAGGTCAGTGAGTTCGTGTATTCAATAGCCGGTCCCGGCATGGTGGAATCGCTGGCGCGCTGGAATGTTCCTGTTTGCGTTGCGACGGCGGGGCTGACGGCGGCCGAAGCTGATTTCGTCAAGAAACGCATCGCGCAGATCGCAACGGACGCCGACGTACCGTTGGGTGGGTCCGCTTGCGGTCCGAATTTCGCGGTCATCGTGACGCCTGAGCCAGAAAAGCTCTTGAAGGAATGGTGGTCAAAGGAACATCGGCTCTTCAATCGCGACCGGGGAGTGGGCGGCGTGAACCGCTTCATCCAGACGGATCAACCGGTGCGTGTCTGGCACAACGCCTGCAACGCTCCGCCGGGAATTCCCGCCCATGCCTTCTCAACGAGCGAGCATTGCGGCTCTGGTAGTGGAACGGGATCGAGGCTCACATGGGCAGTGGCGCGGGCGGTCTACTCGGCCATCGTAGTTGTCGACCTCACACAGATCGAGGGCCTGACCTTCGGCCAGGTGGCGGACTATGTGGCCATGGTCGGTCTCGCGCAAATCCGGCCGAACCCGGAGCTCAGCGACCTCTCGACGATTCTGGGCTTGTTTGCAACGAGCGGCACCGGCCGGTCAAAGGGTTTGACCGCCTGGGACCAGTCGTTTCTCAGGGCCGTCTACGCGACCACGGACGGAAGTACGACCGAGATTTCGCTGATCAAGGTCAGGATGAGCGTGGAACTCGCGCGCTAGGCGTGGCCTGTGCTCTGGGCACGGAGGAACATCGCGATGATTTCACATCCAATCGAGCGCCGTCGTGGCGCACTGATTGCACTGGCAGTGCCCTGCACGATGGTGGGCTTCGCCCTGGGAGCTTTGGCGGCTTCTGGCGAGCGCATGATCGTGGTGCCGCGCGCTGGCGCCAATTTCGTGCAGCTCGATGCCGCCAATCCGGCCAGCGCGCAAATCGCCGTCTTGCGGGGCGATCCTGCGACAGGGCCATCGGCGATGCTGATGCAGTTCGGCAAGGCCACCGGCCGGCTGCACGTTCACTCCTCCGACTATCAACTGGTCGTGCTCGAAGGAACCATGAAGCACTGGGCAACGGGACAGACGGAAGCAGACACGCCGCCGCTCGAGCTCGGCAGTTACTGGTACCAGCCCGGTAACGAAGCACATGCCGATAGTTGCCTGACCGAGTCCTGCTTGATGTTTATCAGTTGGGCCGGCAAGAGAGACGGGCGACTGGCCGAGCCGCAGTGAACGCGTTGTCGGCGGCGCCGAGAATGGCGCCCAACAGCTCCCCGTTCCTGTCCTGGCTCAGTTCCCAGAACATCATGCCTCCGAGGCGGTTTAGCCGCGCATAGGTCGCCTTGGCTGCGATGGACTCGGGGTCGTCGTAACTGATGAAAGTCAGCGTCGAAGAGTTCCAGAGGTAAGGCGCCCGGGCGCGGGCGTCCCAGCGCCGCACGAAGCCGCCCTTATCGATGCAGCAGTCCACAAGCTGCGCGTAGCTGAGGTCACCGCCGTAGCTGGCGTACGTCCGGTTCAATCCCTCATGCCGGTCGGATACGCCCTCGAACCGGCGGCCATAGAACGCAACGCCTAGCACGATCTTGCCCGGTGGGATGCCGGCCGCGAGGTGCTGGCGGATCGACGCGTCGGAATTCCGATCCGTGGGCGCCGCGAATTCGGAAGGATACAGGCCGGCATGATGCCCGGTCGTCGGCGTCAGGCTGTTGTGGAAGTCGTACGCCATGACGTTGATCCAGTCGAGATAGCCGTGGAGGCGGTCCATCTCGGTGTGATCGAAGTATTCGCGGTCGGCCGAGGCAATCGTCAGGAGATAGCGATCCGGACCGGCACGTCCGTCAGCGTCGCTCGCGGCATCGAGTTGCGCGCGCAGCACCTTCAGCAGCAGCGTGAAGTTCTCCCTGTCTTCGCTTCGGTACTCTATGCCGCCGACTCCCTGGCCTGGGTACTCCCAGTCGAGGTCGACGCCGTCGAGGCGATGCACTCGGATGAATGAGACGGCGCTTCGGGCAAATGCGTCGCGCGATCGTACGCTCAGCGCAGCGTCGGAAAATCCGTCCGCTTGCCAGCCGCCGACGGAGACCAGGACCTTGAGGTCCGTATTGCGGGCCTTGAGCGCAACGAGCGACCGAATTGCTTCCCCATACCGCTCGTCCTGAAACACGACTTGCCCGCTCGCGTCGATCCGGGCGAACGCCAAATTGACGTGTGTCAGCCGTTCGGCGGGAACGAACTGCGGCATGGACCAGCCGGCGACGTAGGCGACCACGCGAAAAGGCGCCACGTCGGGACTCGGCGAGTCGATCCCGCTCTCGGCGCCGGCCGCCAGGCAGGCAGCCAGCAAGCCAAGGGCGAATCGGATCCGGTTATTGGCGCAGCGGTCGATCGAATAGACCATGGAGTCGTGGTCGGGGTGACAGGATTTGAACCTGCGACTCCTACGTCCCGAACGTAGTGCTCTACCAGGCTGAGCTACACCCCGAGTGGAGCGGGGCAGTGTAATCAAGCACCCCCACGCTTTCAACGAGACCGCGTATTCTCCGCGCAGAATCACCTTCCGGAGCCCTGCGCATGGCGATACGCACCCTTGCAACAGCGATTCTGGTGGCCGTGGCATCGACTGCCGTGGCGCAAGACCTGGACCTTGTCAACGCAACCCTGGTGGACGGCACGGGGGCGGGGCCGCAACCCGGCGTCACGGTCAGCATTCGCGGCGGCAAGGTTTCGGCCATTTCCCCACGCGCACCGGACGGCGCGGAGGGCATCAGGCGCATCGATCTCAAGGGTCGCTACCTCCTTCCCGGCCTCATCGACGCACATGCGCACATTGAGTCTCCTGCCGCTGCGCAGCGCGCCCTGCAGTCGGGCGTGACGACGGCGCGCGTCCCCGGCGACACGCATTCCCAGGCGCTCGGGACGCGGGACCTCATCCGGATGGGACACGTGGCGGGCCCGGAGCTCCTCGTGTCGCCAGGACACATTCGGCCGAAGCCGGGCCTCGCCTTCTTCATGGCCTATCCGCAGTTCGGCGACGCGATCGGCGGCGAGTTGCGCGGTCCCGACCGGATCGCCGAAGCAACACGTGCGTTCATCGCGAGCGGAGCGGACGTCATCAAGGTCGGCGCGAGTGAGCGCGCGGGGCTCGTCTCCACCGACCCGCGCCGTCCCGAGCTGACCGAGGACGAGATGCGCGCGGCGGTGACCGAGGCGGCGAAGAAGAACTTGTACGTTGCGGCCCACGCGCACGCGCGCGAGGGCGTCGCCAACGCCGTACGCGCGGGCGTTCGCAGCATCGAGCACGGCACCTGGGTGGACGACGAGACCCTCGCGGAGATGAAGCGCCGCGGCACGTACTTCGTCCCGACGCTCGCGGTCATGAGCCCGCTTGGCGACCCGCGGGGAAACTCGGCGGACGACGTCGCGCTGCAGCTGCGCACGCAATCCATGATGGGCCCGTTGCGCGCGGCGGTGAAGAAGGCGCACGCCCTCGCCATCACGATCGCGGCGGCGACCGACGGCAGCTACGCGGATGGCGACGACACGGGCCGCATTCGCGTCGCGCACGAGATCGCGATGTTTCGCGAGTTCGCCGGGATGACTCCGCGGGAATCGATTACGGCGGCAACGCGCAACGGCGCGCAGGTGCTCGGCATCGAGGCGCGCACCGGGACGATCAAACCGGGCCTCGAGGCGGATCTCGTCGTCTATGACGGGGACCCGCTCGCCGACAGTCTGACTTTCCTCGACCCGCGATTGGTGGTCAGCGACGGCCGCGTCGTCCTGGAGGGCGTCGGACTCTAGGCTTCGCGCGTCGCGGCGAAGCGCGCGAGCGAAACGAGCGCCTCGCGATAACGGGAGTGGGGAACGTCGGCGAGCGCGGCAAGCGCTTTCTCGACTTCCCGGCCGGCGAGTTTCGCCGTGTAGTCGAGGCCGCCGGTGTTCTCGATAACGGTGCGAATCGATCCCTGCTCCTCGGTGCCGCCCTGCTCGATGGCGCGGCGGATCATGTCCGCCTCGCAGCCATGCGCGTGCTTCAGGGCGTGGATGAGCGGCAGCGTCGGCTTGCCTTCGGCGAGGTCGTCGCCGATGTTCTTGCCGAGCTCCTCGGCGTCGCCGCCGTAGTCGAGGGCATCGTCGATCAGCTGGAATGCGATGCCGAGGTGCTTGCCGTAGCGCGCGAGCGCCGCTTCGACCGGCGCCGGCGCGCGCGCGACGATCGCGGCGATCTGGGCGCCGGCCTCGAACAGGCGCGCGGTCTTGCGGTAGATGACCTCCATGTAGCGGACCTCGGTGGTGTCCGGGTCACCGGAGTTCATGAGCTGCATCACTTCACCGGCCGCGATGGTGTTCGTCGCGTCCGCCATGACGCGGATCACCGCGGCCGAGTCGAGCGCGGCCATCATCTGGAAGGCGCGCGAATACAGGAAGTCGCCGACCAGCACCGAGGCCGGGTTGCCGAAGGTCTCGTTGGCAGTGTCGCGACCCCTCCGGCGGGCCGACTCGTCCACGACGTCGTCGTGCAGGAGGGTCGCGGTGTGGATGAACTCGATGAGTGCGGCCGCCGGGACCTGCGCCGTTCCGGTCGCCCCGGCGGCCCGGGCCGCGAGCACGACGAGCAGCGGCCGCACGCGCTTGCCGCCGGCATCGACGATGTATTCGCCGACCTGGTTGACGAGTAGCACGTCGCTCGCCAGCTGGAGCCGGATTTCAGCGTCGACCGCCTTGAGGTCGTCGGCGACGAGGGCGCGCATGTCTTTGAGTTGCATGGATTCCCGTCTCCCCCGCGGGCGACGGGGCATCCTAGCGGCATTCGGGCGTGCGGGAAATCGGGGGTGCCTTCCCGGTTTGACCCCGGGGGGTCCCGTGACTACAATTGCCGGCTCTTTTTGGAGTCCAGACAATCATGTACGCCGTCATTGCCACCGGGGGCAAGCAGTACCGGGTGAGCGAGGGCACCGTCGTGCGGGTCGAGAAACTCGACGTCGACGCGGGCGCCACCGTGGAGTTCAACCAGG